>QHOJ01000098.1 GCA_003218735.1 Verrucomicrobiota bacterium | reverse complement strand
TGATTCGATCGACGTCGCAAGAAAGAAAACTGGTCGCAACCTTTTTATAGGAAAATCAACTCACAATTTCGAGCAGGCGGTGGCGGCGCAACACGAAGGCGCCGATTACATTGGCTTCGGTCCGATTTTCGCCACGCCAACCAAACCTGATTATCAGCCGATCGGGTTGAAGCAGATTGAGAGCGTGCATCGGAACGTGGCTCTTCCGATCTTTTGCATTGGCGGAATTAAAATCGACAATCTCGAACAAGTCATCGCTGCTGGTGCACGTCGCGTTGCAATTGTATCTGGCTTGCTCAAAGCGCCGGACATTGCTGAGTACGCGCGTGCTTGCAAAAAACTTCTGATCGCTGACCTCTGATCTCCGATGTCTGTCTTAGTTGTCGGTTCCATTGCACTGGACGCGGTCAAGACACCGGTAGAAGAGCATTCCAATTTGTTAGGCGGTTCGGCTTCATACGCGGCAGTTGCGGCCAGTTTTTTCTCGCCGGTCCGGCTCGTTGGCGTGGTGGGCGATGATTTTCCGGAATCCGAATTCGACTTTTGGAAGTCGCGCAAGATCGACAGCGAAGGCGTGCAGCGGGCGAACGGAAAAACTTTTCGATGGTCTGGCGAATATTCATGGGACTTAAACACCCGCGAAACGCGCTCGATTGCGCTCAATGTCTTTGAAAATTTCAAACCAGCGTTGCCCGATGCATACCGTCAAACTGATTTTGTCCTACTGGCGAACATCGCACCGTCTTTGCAATCGCATGTGCTCGATCAGATGAAGCGTCCGCGCTTTGTCGTCGCAGATACGATGGATCTTTGGATCGAGACAACGCGAGCGGAACTCGATGCGCTGCTTCGGCGTGTTGATCTTCTCATCTTGAACGACAGCGAAGCGCGCGAGATAACGAAGGAAACGAGCCTCATCAAAGCGGGGCGGCGCATTCGGAAGATGGGGCCGCGTTATGTCGCGATCAAAAAAGGGGAACATGGCGCCCTGCTCTTTGGCGAAGAAGACCAATTCTTCAGCTGCGGCGCGTATCCGCTCGAGGACATCCACGATCCAACTGGGGCAGGGGACACGTTCGCCGGCGGCATGGCTGGATATTTAGCGGGAACAGTCAAGAAAGTGCGCTTCAACGATCTGCGTAAAGCCATGATCTACGGCAGCGTGCTCGCCAGTTTCTGCGTGGAAGCATTTAGCCTTGATCGGTTGCGCAAGTTGGCGATGGAAGAAATCGCGCAGCGCTACGAGACGTTCAAATTAATGAGCCAGTTTGAGGTAGCGATTTGATTTCTCGCGCAAACCGCAGGCGCCAGCGGCGATTGGATTACGCTTGAAAATTGTCGGCTCGTTCCGAACCCTGCAAATGACGGGGACAGCTTTCACGTTCGTGCGAATGATAAGGAATATATTTTTCGCCTCTATCTCGTCGATGCGCCCGAAACAGATGCAGTAAATCCGGCGCGACTGATCGAGCAGGCGAAACATTTTGGGATCAGTGTGCCGCAAGTTATCGAAGTGGGAGAGGCAGCCAAAGAGTTTACGCACGATAAACTGGCCGAGCCGTTCACCGTGTTTACGCACATGGCTAATGCAATGGGTCGAAGCAATATCGAGCGTTTTTACGCGTTCGTACAGACGAAGGAAGGCGATCTTGGCGAACAGTTGGTTGCGAACGGCCTTTCGCGAGTCTACGGAAAAATGGCCGTACCGCCCGGAGCCTCAAGTTCCGCTGCAGAATCGCAGAAACTTAAAGACCTCGAGAATCGAGCGAAGCAATCCAAGCTTGGAGGCTGGGCCGCAAATATCGCGGTGGTTCCGCCCGTCTCACCTCCGAGTCCGAGCAAGAACGAGAGATTGTTTGCTAACAAATTCGACATCAATACAGCGACCGAAAAAGAGCTGAAATTGATTCCGGGTATCGGCCCCGTGATGGCGGCTCGAATTATCGCAGCGCGGCCGTTCAGGAGCGCTGATGACTTGAAGAAGGTGAACGGGATCGGGGACAAAAAATACGACCAGATTCGGCCGTATTTTCAGTGATCAATTCCGATCACGAGCACGAGCATGAGTAAGAAAGAAAAGCGCGCCCGTGAAGATTCGAACCTCAAACCTTCTAATCCGTAGTCAGATCCTCTATCACGATTCGCGGCGCAAGGTAAGGTGAATGAGTTCGGCGGGCGCGTTCGCGCGCACGGGAAACCAGTTGCCGACACCGTTTGAGACGATGAGTTTGCTTTGTCCGCGAGTATAAACTCCGGACCAGTAACGAAACAACGCCGGGCCGAATCCTAGTTGTTCGTTCAACATCAACTGACCTCCGTGGGTGTGTCCCGATAGCGTGAGCGGCATGCCGGCTTCAGCCGCCGCGTCGAAGGCGTGCGGATGATGCGCCAGCAGAATTGGGAAAACGTCCGGACGACGTTGCTGCAACAGCGTGCGCACAGATCGCGAGATCGCTTCGTCGTGATTCGCGCCATTGCGACGCGTCCAGCTTAGGCCCAGTAACTGAACTGGCACACCGTGAACGGACGCAATAGCGGATTCGTCCAGAAGAAAGGGGATGCCGGATGCCTTTACGCGCCGCTCGAATTCGGAGGCGTTTTCAATCAGATCGTGATTGCCCTCGATCAAATACAAACCAAGACGCGGATCGAGCGCGCGAACCAGATCGATTCCTTCGTCGAGAGTTGCGAGCGCATCATTAATCAGATCGCCGGTCAGGAGAACGAGGTCGGCGCGGAATTCGTTGACCACGCGAATCATCTCGCGGAGAACACGTCCGGAAGTGAAGCGTCCTACGTGCATGTCGCTCACGTGCGCGATGGTAATTCCGTCGAGGTCGCGTGGCAGGTCGTGAATCGGGACAACGAGGTGGCGGACGCGGAACTGATTCAATTGACTCAGGGCAATGCCAGTTAAGCCGAGAGTAAGCAGCGGCGGAGTGATGGCTGTGGCAACACTGAGAAACTCACGGCGCGTGTAATGATTGGAAGGATCCGACAGTCGTTCCTCCGGTTGCCTGCGGCGCCTGCTGATGCGCACCATTTGTTGCACGAGAAAGATCGGTATCAGCGCAACGCCAAGTAGTGACAGCAAACCGAGTCCAATAAAATGCCAAATGAATATGGCAGCCGTCGCGGACTTCGGTAACCAACGGTCCCAATCTGTTTGAAATAGCCGTCCGCTGAGCAGCCATATTAATCCGATCGTTTGGGCGATCATGAAAATCGTGACAAAGGCCCGGACCCACTTGCGATTCGTTGCGCGCGCCAGGATGCACCACCAGAACATGTCCAGGGCCAACATCAAACCGATGATCTTAAAGATGAAACTCACATCGTTAGATTAGCCGTTCTCGGGCGATTGTCTGGCGGAAGCATCAAGGTTAAAATCGGGGAGAATGCTTGAGGTGCTCGAAACACGAGCGATTCTCGTCGGGTGACGGGATACTACTTCGGCGATAATTTGAAACGGCTTTCGGATCAAAGGACTTCCCGATGCGAGTGTCGATCTTGTTTATCACGATCCGCCGTTCAGCTCAGACACCGATTGTTACATCCTCTTCGCTTTCCGATTACCGCCGCGCCCAGTTTCTTTTCAAAGATAACACTTATTTGACGGTAATTAGATCGGAATAACTGCCGGTGTCCTGCGAAAGTAACTACCGTGTTACTTTTGCAGTCGTTTTCATCAACAACTCCAGGCGCCGTCGCGGGTCTAATTATTAGAAAGGCCAATTATCTATGAAAACAAAACGCATGCTTTTCTTAATCGGCACCGCAGCGCTGAGCTTGAGTGGAAGTCCTGCGTCTGCGGCCATGCATTCCTCACCAATGATGACGCGACCCGCGATGACGCGGCCAGCATCACGTTTTGCGCCAAGGACTATGACGGGCACGCATCGGTTCTTTAACGATGGCGACAATGATCGTGATGATCGCTTCCGCCGTTTCCACAATCGGACGTTCGTCTTTTTCGACACGTTCGGTTTTCCATTCTTCTATCCGTATCCTTATTATGGATACTACCCGTACGCTTACGGTTATAACGGTTACGGATATGACTATGGGAACACAGTTGTGGAGGTGCAGCGGCGACTTGCTCGCGCTGGGTACTATCATGGTGCCATCGATGGGATCATGGGACCTCAAACGCGACGAGCAATTCGCGCTTACGAACGCGACCGCAATATGCCTGCGTACGGCGTGATCGATCGGCAGCTTCTCGCCACAATGGGTCTTGGTTGATCCAGTGTTCAAACCGCCTGTGCTGAGATTTTCATTACGTCTTTCGCCCTCAAGATGGGCACCGATCAACGCACGTAGCGGCTGGTGAAGCGAAAGCAGAGCGCGCCCGTGGGGATTCGAACCTCAAACCTTCTGATCCGTAGTCAGATGCTCTATCCAGTTGAGCTACGGGCGCCGAGTTCAGAATCGATTACGTAGGCGGGGCTATGGAGTTCACGTCGCGAATACGACCCACCCTACAATCGGAACCGACCGAACCGGGGTTCTCCCGACACAGGTCGCTCAATAATAAGCTCACGTCTGTTCACTCGCAGAACAGCGCAACTGGAGAATAATATGTACAAACAAGACTCTGACTGTCCTGATCTGGACCACGGCATAACGCGTCGAAAGTTTATCGGCGCTGCTGCTGGCGGCAGCGCAGCGCTGTTAACTGGCGGACTGGCGTCCCTATTAAAGCCAACTGCATCGGCGGCGGGTTTCGACTTCATTGAAGCGACAATTCCTCAGCTGCAAGCCGCGATGGCTTCTGGCGCGCTGACGAGCGCGGGCCTGACGATGGGCTACATCAAACGGATCCAGTCGCTGAATCCAACGTTGCATGCTGTGATTGAAGTAAATCCCAATGCGGTTGCGATTGCTACTGCTCTTGATAACGAGCGTCGCTCTGGAAATGTGCGTGGTCCTCTGCATGGCATTCCGCTTCTGGTGAAAGACAACATCGCCACGAAGGACAACCTGCAGACGACGGCTGGGTCGCTCGCGATTTTCGGCAGCCAGGTGCCCGCGGATGCTCCCATCATTCAGCAGCTGCGCGCAGCTGGCGCAATCATTCTCGGCAAAGCCAATCTCGGGGAATGGGCAAACTTCCGGGATGATGAAGCTGAGACCTATCCTCTCGCCGTCGGTTGGAGCGCACGGGGTGGGAGTACGAACAACGCCTATGACTTGAGTTACACGTCATGGGGCTCAAGCTCCGGCTCGGGCGCGGGTGCTGCGGCAAACTTGTGCGCGGCGGCGGTCGGCACCGAAACGGACGGTTCCATCACGGGCCCTTCAGCGGTGGAAAACATTTTTGGTTTGAAACCGACGCTCGGCTTGATTTCGCAGGACGGAATCGTTCCGATTAGTCATCAGCAGGACACGGCTGGGCCGATGGCGCGTAGCGTGACCGATGTGGCGATTCTGCTCGGCATCATGCAATCGCCCCAAAGCGATTACACGCCTCTCCTTCAGCGCGGTGCGCTGAATGGCAAAAGAATTGGCCGAGATGTGCCCTACTTCGACTACAGCTATTACGGCAGCGGAATTCCGGGCGACGAAGAGACAGTGATCTTTGCGAACCACGCGCTCGATGTGATGGCAAGTCTTGGCGCGACGATTGTCGATACCGACACCGGCGATGTATTTGCCTATAATGGGGATGAATTTACGGCATTGCTCTACGAATTCCGGGCGCAGATCGCAGACTATCTGGCCACGCTAACGCACACGAATATGCGAACGCTGGCCGATCTCATCGCATTCAACAATGCACATTGTCCGCAAGAGCTGGTTTACTACGATCAGGACGTGTTCTTGTTGTCGGAGCAGTTTGTCGGTTATCCCAACGATCCCAATTATATCGCGGCGCGAACCAATGCGCAGACTTTAGCCCGCGCTGGAATTGATAATGCACTGCAAGCCCAGAACCTCGATGCCATTGTCGCGCCGCATCTCACGAACTCAACAGGACCGGCAGTGGCAGGGTATCCGAACTTCTCGATGCCAGTCGGGATTCGGTCCTCGGGCAGACCGGCCGGCATGTTAATGTACAGCACGGCCTTCCGCGAGGCGCAGTTGATCGCCATGGCCTACGATCTGGAGAAAGCGCTCAACGCGCGACAGCAGCCGCAGTTGCTCGGCGCCATCGAGCCGATCCCGAACGGCGGATTTTGCACCGGTCATCAGCCGCAAGGCAAAGCACACCTGCCACACGGACGGATCTTCTAAGATGGTCAAGCTTCGTGCTTGAGCACGCGAGTAGAATGACGATTCTGCTCGCGTGACGATTTTTCTTGGTTGCGGGTTTGCGGCAAAATATCGCGAAGGCGGCGGCGTTCTCTCTGTTCCGCTGCAATGGATGCTTGGCCTGCGCAGGTTGAAATTGGACGCGATCTGGCTCGAGCTTCTACCATCGACCGCAAATGTAATCGAAGATCGACATCGGATTCAAAATTTCCAGCGACGACTGCGCGAGCATGGGCTCGCAAATCGTTATTGCCTGCTCTACCAAAAGCCCGCATCCGACACGCACGATCTCAACACAATGCAGTGCATCGGCATGTCGAAGCGAGCTCTGCTCGAACGACTGGCCGGCCCCAACACGCTGCTCAATCTCAGTTATTCGATTCATCCGCCGTTTCTTCTTCAATTTGAGCGCCGACTCTTTTGCGATCTCGACCCGAGCGAAATTTTTTATTGGATGACCAGGATGGAGATGGGTCAGTCGCATCACCACGAATTCTGGACGATCGGTCTTAACGTTCACGGCCGCGATTGCCGGTTACCGAAGTCAACAGCTGTAGCCGCTTCGCTATGCGAAGCGCAGTCATCTGAATGCGTTCGTCTGGAGGGTATGACGCCGCCCACAGAGCGGCGGCTACAGTGGAAGACATTTTATCCCCTGGCGGACACGCACTTTTTTCAGCGGTGCTCCCGTTCTGTGGTGTCCAAATTCACGACAGTTGGACAGTGGTATTGGGGTGGGGCTGTGGAAGTTAACGGCACATTTCCTGATCTTTCCAAAAAATTCGCGTTTGAATCCTATCTTGATTTGCCCAAGCGAATTCCAGAAGCCAATTTCGAATTGGCCATGAACATTAAACCGGATGATCCGGAGCGCGCCAGACTGGCGAATCATGGCTGGCAGATTGTCGAACCACACCGCGTTGCGCGCACACCCGGTGTTTATCGCCGATATATGGCTGGCGCGCTCGGCGAATTCACCGCTATTAAAGGCGTCGATGTCCTGTGGCGGACAGGCTGGCTGAGTGATCGTGCGGTTGCGTTTCTCGCGCTTGGCCGGCCGGTCATCACAGAAGACACCGGCGCTGGGAAGTATTTGCCGCACGAGAGCGGGTTTGAGTTCGTCGATGGAATCGATCAGGCTGTCGATGCCGTGAAGAAGGTGCTCGGCAACTGGCCATATTGGTCAAAGCGCGCGAGAGAGTCCGCAGTGGAAGTGTTCGATTCGGCGAAGAATTTGCGAAAAATTCTGGAATTTTAGAGCCGCTGCCGGAAGCGAAAATATGGTTTGCGATTCCACGTTGCAAAACAGTTTTGGAATGTTACTCGTTCCCTCGTTATGGCTGATCTGATGAAAGCGGACGAGCTGAAAACCCGTCTCAAAAAAATCCCCGAATGGGAACTGGAGAAGAAGCACATCGAGCGCACTTTTGAGTTTGATGATTTCGCCGACGCGATCGATTTTGTGAATGCAGTGGCCGAAGTGGCCGAAGATGAAGAGCACCACCCTGATATCGACATCCGTTACAATAAGGTGCGCCTGGTTCTCTCCACCCACAGCAAAGGCGGTTTGACCGAGCTCGATTTCGGTCTGGCGGAACGAATCGATACCTTGTCTGAATAGGGAAAGTGAGTAGTTGTAGACGCGAGCGTTGAACGCGGCCGTCACTCAGCGTCCTTCGTCGGCATCGATGAAGCCGAACATCGTTTCAATATCTGTTCGGTCAGACATACCGGCTTCCTCTTTGCGGCGTTTGAGAATTTCGGAGCCTTTGTCGTTCCAGCCAAACTTCCGCATGAATTCGTTCCAAACGTAAATCTCTTCTTCAGAGGGCTTGCGGCCGGCGTTGAAGCACCACTGCAGGATTTCTTCATCCGTGCCGCCCTGTTTCACACGTTCGACTAACCGGTTGTAATCAACGCCCAGGAGGCTAGCGCATCGACTGTCGAAGCCTTTGCCAAGATTGGGCTGATACTCGGCCGGCAATTCGCCTCTGCCATGCGCACGGATTTTGTCGAGCATTCGGCCGAAGTGCACGATCCCGCCGACCTTGCCTGAGGGACTGCGAAGAACCGGTTCTTTCATGTGTAAATCAGTTTCGGCCGCTCCTGATTGCTTTCAAGGCAGTGAAATAGATTTAGAGATTTAGAGATTCAGTGATTAAATGATTTCAATCGCTAATTAATGCAATGGATCGAGTCGTTGGAATAGAAACGGAATACGGCTGTCTGCTTCGCAAAGAGGAGCCGCATCTCAATTCCGATGTGTGGCCGGCGAAGGTAAAGAACTACCTTTTTCGTAAAGCCAACGCGGGCACGATTGATCTCCATTATAGAGATTACGAAGAACCGCCGGGTAACGGCGGGTTTCTTCTTAACGGCGGACGTCTCTATCTCGATATGGGACACATTGAATATGCGTCGCCGGAGTGTTTGCATCTGCACGACCTTGTTGCCTACGAATTAGCAGGTGATGACCTGCTCCAATCGTCGCTCGTAGCCCTCGGCGCGGAGGATCGCGTGTCGTTCATTAAAAACAATGTCGATCATCACACTGGCGCTACGTTTGGTTGCCACGAGAATTATTTGATGAAACGCGAGGCGCAATTCACGCCTCCGATCCTCGGTACGCTCCTCACTTTCCTGGCGACCAGACAAATTTTCACGGGCGCTGGCCGTGTCGGTCAATCAAACCCGCTCGCGTTCGATTTTGAGCCGCCACAACCAGAGGCGCAGATTAATTTTCAGCTCAGTCAGCGTGCCGATCACATCGTCAACGACATCTATCAGTGGGTGCAATTCAATCGCGCCATCATTAACGCACGCGATGAGCCGCTGGCGGATTACCGGAAATATCGGCGGCTTCATTTGCTCATTGGCGATTCGAACATGAGCCCCTTTGCCACCGCGCTGAAAATCGGCACGACAGCATGCATTTTATCGCTGCTCGAGAAAGGCTGTTTGCCGGGGGATCTGGTCCTGGCCGATGCCGTGCAAAGCACCCGTGACATTTCGCGCGACCCCACTCAACGATGGATTATCAATCTTGAAAATGGCAAGACGATTGGCGCGCTCGACGTCCAATGGGAATTCCACCAACTGGCGCAAAAACATTTGCGAAATAGCAGCGCGGAAACTAACTGGCTGCTGGAAAACTGGAGCTTTGTTCTTGAGGCGCTCGAGCAAAATCGTCAGTCACTGATTGGCGGGGTCGATTGGATTACAAAAAAATGGCTGCTAGAGACCTTCATCGAAGCCGAAGGACTCAGCTGGGACGACGCGTGGCTACAAAGCATCGACCTCGAATATCACAACATAGATCCTAATCATGGGCTCTTCTACAGCGTCACGCCGGGTAAGCGGATTGCGGAGTGGAACAACAATATCCGGCGGCCCTGTGCGACGCACAGCCCGCCTGCCAATACACGCGCATCGGGTCGCGGTCGCGCAGTAGCTTTCTTTCAGTCCCGCAGTGGCGGGATCCCATATGTGATCAATTGGGATTCGATTGCTTGCGACAGCCGTGATTTTCTTGTCATGGGTGACCCATTCCAGACCTACAACCAGGAAGTCGAACAATTTCTGGTTAGACCACGGCTTACAGGCAACCTGCCCGAAACATAAAAATAATGAAATTTCGTTTCGTTTATCGTTTCTATCACACTTGTCACTCGGATTTCTTGTGCAGAACTACAAAACGCTGGTAGCAGCGGCTCACTCTTTTACACCGGCTTTGGGGTGGGGGCCGCGGTGAACCTGCTCGAACTCGTCAACATAGCGATGCTGAACGCGTTCTGGCCCTTCTTCCTCGAAATTATCTCTCCGCTTCTCGCCGGCATGCTGCGCCATTAGTCATCTAAGCAAGCGAGTTGACGGCTACCCGATTTGAAAATCAGCAATGTAAAATTAGAAAGTAGAAGACGTTGAGACTCGCCGCACTCGCCATCCC
>QHOJ01000186.1 GCA_003218735.1 Verrucomicrobiota bacterium | reverse complement strand
CTCCCCCGAGCGTGAACGGCGTTAGATTGAGAAGATCGACATTGGAAAATCGCCAAAGCTGATCCTTGCGCTTCGGCGACGGGAGCGACGCAAATTGTTTCCAGCCATCTTGCTGTTGCTCCCGAAACCATTCCGGAAAATCACGCGACTCGACTGGACCGGAAAGAATCGATCCAGTTTCACTCACTTCATCCAGAACTGTCGAGTCGTGACGCATTGCCGATCTTAGAAACAAATGGCGGTCCGCAGACCGCCGCTTGTGCTCAGGATTAGCGGGAAAAGTTATCCAACCGAGCCTTCCATCTCGAGCTCGATCAGGCGTTTGAGCTCGACGCTGTATTCCATCGGGAATTGGCGAACGAGGTCGTTCACGAAGCCGTTCACGCTCAAGCTCATCGCTTGCGCTTCGGTTAGACCGCGCTGTTGCATGTAGAAAATCTGCTCCGCGCTCACCTGGCTGACACTTGCTTCATGTTGCACGGCATTGCCGGTGCCACGCACGGTGATTGCCGGGTAAGTATCCGTGCGACTTGTCGCGTTGATAAGAAGCGCGTCGCATTCGGTGTTGTTTTTGCAATTTTTGAGATGCTTCGGCACGTGCACCAAGCCGCGATAAGTGGCGCGGCCTTTGCCAATGGAGATGCTTTTGGAAATGATGTTGCTGGTCGTTTCATCCGCGGCGTGAATCATTTTCGCGCCAGTGTCTTGATGCTGGCCATCATTGGCGAGGGCAATCGAGAGAACTTCCCCGCGCGCTTTCCGTCCCTTCATGATCACGCTGGGATATTTCATCGTCAGACGCGAGCCGATATTGCAATCGATCCATTTTACTTCGGCATTTTCCTGGGCCAGACCGCGCTTCGTGACCAAATTGAAAACATTCGCCGACCAATTCTGCACGGTGATGTATTGAATCTTTGCGCCCTTGAGCGCGACCAATTCGACCACCGCGCTATGCAATGTGGTCGTGTTAAACTTCGGCGCCGTGCAACCTTCCATGTAGGTCACTTCCGAGCCTTCATCGGCAATGATGAGAGTGCGCTCAAATTGGCCGAAATTCTCGGCGTTAATCCGAAAGTAAGCCTGGAGCGGATGTTTCACTTTCACGCCCGGCGGGACGTAAATGAACGAGCCGCCACTGAAAACGGCGGAGTTCAGCGCGCTGAATTTGTTGTCGGCGATCGGGATTACTTTACCAAACCATTTTCGAAAGATTTCCGGATATTTTTTCAGGCCCTCTGTCGATCCTACAAAGATGACGCCCTGTTCGCCGACCGCCTTCTTGATGTTTGAGTAAACGGCTTCGCTGTCGAACTGCGCTTCGACGCCAGCGAGAAATTTTCGTTCCTGTTCGGGAATACCGAGCCGCTCGAATGTGCGCTTGATATCTTCCGGCACTTCTTCCCAAGTGCGCTTCGCTTCCGTGCCCGGCGAGAGATAGTAACGGATTTTGTCGAAGTCGATCGCTTCGAGATCCTTGCTCGCCCAATGCGTGGGAAGCGGTTTTTCCAGAAATGTTTTGAGGCCTCTGAGGCGAAATTCACGCACCCAATCTGGGTCCTCTTTAACGTCCGAGATGTAATGGATCGTTTTCTCGCTTAGCCCGGCACCCGCATCGCGCACGTGCACCTCAGGGTAAGCAAAGTCTCCGATGCTTCGATTAATATCGACTGCTGACGTTTCGGTTTTCATGTTGATCCTTTACCTGAGCACTGTTTCAGCCGCCTCTTCGCGCGCCCAATCATAACCTCTTTCTTCGAGCTCAAGAGCGAGCTCTTTCCGTCCGCTCCTAACAATTCGCCCCGCCACCATGACGTGGACGTAGTCGGGAATGATATAGTTCAGGAGACGCTGATAGTGCGTGATTAACAATACACCAAGACCGGGACCGCGCAATGAATTCACTCCATGCGCAACGGTCTTAAGTGCGTCGATATCCAGGCCGCTATCGGTCTCATCCAGAATGGCATATTTCGGCTCCAGCATGGCGAGTTGCAGGATTTCCGTGCGCTTTTTTTCGCCTCCGGAAAAACCTTCGTTGACCGCGCGCGACGTGAACGAGCGATCCATCCCGAGCAATTCCATCTTTTCATAAAGTTTTGCGTAGTAATCGGTTGCTTCGAGCTCTTCACCGTCGGGCAGACGCGACTGGATGGCCGCACGGAGAAAATTAGCGATGGTTACGCCGGGTACTTCGCTTGGATATTGGAAAGCCATGAAAAGACCCCGGCGCGCCCGTTCGTCGGGCTCAAGCTCGAGGAGATTTTCCCCTTCCATCAAGACTTTGCCCTTGGTCACCTCGTAGTCAGGATGACCAGCCAACACCTTGGCGAGCGTGCTCTTCCCTGAGCCATTCGGCCCCATGAGCGCGTGTACTTCGCCCCGCGGAACGCGCAGACTCAAGCCGCGAACGATCTGCTGGCCAGCGATGGTCACATGCAAGTTTTCTACGTTTAATTCCTTCATATTGTCGAACAAGAAATATACGCCGGTTTCCGCCATTTGCGAATCGTCATTGGCCGAGAGAATCGCGCCCCTTCTGATTTTGCCCGTTGCGATTTAATTCAAAATCGCCAATCTAAAATCCGAAATCGATATACCCCGTGGTGTAACGGTAACACAGCGCCCTTTGGAGGCGTTATTCTTGGTTCGAATCCAAGCGGGGTAGCCACGTAAAAGGCTTGTGCCGCAGGTGGCTCCGCCTCACAAAAGCCTTATTTATAATAGGGCCGCAATGAAGCCCGGAGCGTTCCGACTTTTAGGGCCGTTTCAATTTGCAAATCGGAAATGGAATCGTCGGAAAGTCCGGTCGCCGCGGCGACACGGACTCGTCCCGTGGCGAGCTTGCGAATCTCGCCTGCCTCCAGCGCCGCAAGCGGCGATCCATCGCGAAACACAATACGATTTGCCGTGACCGCGGCAATTCTTGGCCCCGGCGTAAGAATGCCCTGCAAATTTAACGGATCGGCAGCGCTAAGCGTAACCAGAGCGTCCTTTGGTGGCGTTTTGCGAATGGAACGCAACAAACCGATGGCTTCTGGCAACGCGAATTGCTCGCCGCTAGCGCCTCCGACAAAATAACCGCCGCGAATCTCACCCCACGCCTCCCATCGCCGATAAACGCGTCCCAACTCGTACCAGGTAACGGCAAAACTCTCGCGCTCGAGCAAACGACGAAACACGACGCCGTAACGGCGGAGCAACGCCCGCGCAAATTTCTCGACAGCCACATCACGCGACGACGCGTTGAGGGGCGCGCCATTGCCCGCCGAGTGTGAGTCGAACGAGAGTTGTGTCCGCAGCAAACACCATCGCCCTGCGAACTCGATGCTCGCGAGATTCGTTCTGCGCCGGCGTTTTCCCTCGTTGCGTCCAAACGTTGGCCGTTTGTTCGACGGAACAAGCAGCGCGCGCAATCCATCGAAACTATCTGACGTGACAAAACCGAGCGCGGCAAGCTGCGATAAAACTTCTTCGACTTGAGACGGCAGCAATCCGGTCCGCCGCACTAATTCAGTGAAGAAAAGCGCGCCGCCATTTGCCAGCGCGTCAAACACAACTTGGCGGCCGGCCGAAAGTTCCACTGCCGAATTTGCCTGAGCTAAAACCAGCCAGTCCTGGAGATTTTCCCGCTGATAGAGCGCAATGGGGCTTGTCCGTAGCGGCGCGAATGTTCGCGCTTTTGGATTTTGCGGCCAACTGAAGCGTCCCCAGCCGACGCGACCAGAAAAGCAAAGGCGATCGAGCCATTCTGGATCGTAATCGGCAACACGCGCAGTAAGAACTGTCGATTCCCACGAGGCCAGCGGCAACTCGCAACCGTCCAGTTGCTCAAGGACCGACTGCAAACCTTCCGGACCTTCAACGCGATGTTCTGCATCGGCGCGTTGCCATGCGAAAAGAAAACGGTAAAAGTCCTGCGGCGAGACAGGTTGAATTTCCGCGCGCAGCCGGTCAATCGTGAGCCGATGAATTCGCGCGAGCAATCGCCGGTCGCACCATTCCTGCTCCGTCGCGTGCGGGTGAAATTTGCCGCGGAGAACAAAACCTTCCGCTTCGAGGCCCAGTAACGCAACGTCAATTTCGCTACGGGCAAGACCGAGCTTCTCAGCGAGGGCGTTGGGCGTTACCGCCCCACAAACTTCCATTCTTCCGCGCAACAATTCGCGAATCGCGGCAGCGCGTTCCCAAGGTTGTCCTTGAGCGGATTCAGGCGCCGATAACTGGGGTGCGA
>QHOJ01000185.1:5076-6286 GCA_003218735.1 Verrucomicrobiota bacterium | reverse complement strand
GGCGCGTAAGTGGTTTTGCTCGTTAGGCTGTCGAGGCAACGGGCCAGCAAATCGACGCGATCGCGCACGGGGATGATAATCGAGATCTTCTTTGCTTCCGCCAGTTCGCGTTTGATCCAATAGAGATACGTGCGCCAGTCGACCGCGACATGCCCAGCCTGCTGTCGCCGTTCCAGATGCGCTTCGAGCGCGAGACGGCCAGCCTCGAGCATTGTGGGCTTTCCCCGAATACTATCAGCGGTGGAGGTCAGGCTGCGCCGCCAATGATAAAGCACTCGCGGGATGTGATCGATGCGGTTCGTTTGTTCTGTGACGCGGAGGAAAAGATCGTAGTCCTGGGCGCCGTCGAACTCCGAGCGGAAACCGCCCACCCGCTTGACGAGCTCGCAACGGATGAGCGTGAAATGGCAGACGTAATTGCAGGAGAGAAAATAGTCCGGTGACCAATCTGGTTTAAAAATGGGAGAATCGAAGCCTTGTTCAGTCAGTTTGTCTTCATCGGAGTAAATCAAATCGGCGTCGGGATGGTTTTGAAGCCATTTCACGTTTTGAAAAAGCGCATCCGGTTCGAGCAGATCATCGTGATCGAGGAAGGCCACCCAATCACCCTGCGCGAGCGCGAGACCGCGATTTGAGGCAGCAGAAATTCCGCGTCTCTTTTCATCCTTCGCTAGGATGATCCGTGAGTCAGATGCCGCAAGCTCGGTCAAACATCGGAGCATTTCCGGCTCGGTGGAATAATCATCGATCAGGATCAGCTCCCACTTTTCGTAGGCCTGAGTAAGCACCGACTCGACGCATTCCCTCAGCCATGGGACCGGCGTGTTAAAAACCGGCGTGATAATGCTAACGAGCGGTTGGGTCGCAAATCCGCGCGCCTCCTCGCGCATGCGGTCCAGGTCGTCACTGGTAGCAAGGTGCCGTTGGAGCCACTCTTGATATTCGGAAGGATCAGCCGATCTGGGCCGTTTTGCGCTGGCTGGACGCAGTTTGTTCCAAGCTGCTTTGACCAGCTTTTCAGGAATGCGATACGGGGCAAGCAACACTTGACCGATCCTGCGCTCCGGCGATCTGCGCAGTGCTTGTCTTTGCTCTTTCAACAGTTTTAGCTCGCTGCGGTATTGTTTCAGTTTCAGCAACTTTTCCTCGAGAGCGGCGATGTGCCGATCAGCCGCTTTCAATTCCGATGCGCGCGTCCGCAGCGTTCGTT
>QHOJ01000185.1:0-5064 GCA_003218735.1 Verrucomicrobiota bacterium | reverse complement strand
TTCTGAAATAAGCAGCTCGGAATTTGCATTCGGTTGGTACCGGAGAAGGAGGGCTCCTGGATGAACCTCGCTAAGATCGCGGCCATAATCAGGCAACCATCCGAATCGGCCAAAACATTCGACAAGTTGCGGCCGTCGGCTGGCAAGGCTGGCCCCGGCGCCAGGTACCAGCACAATGCCACTCGCGCAGCGGGAAAGTTCTTCGCAAATCCGATTGTCGTGACTTTTTTCCGGAGGATAAAACCAGATGGCAATTTCGAAATGTGCTGCCCCACCATCCCGCGGAAGTTTTGCGGTTAGGTCCCCGGGAGAGGCGGCAAGCACCGCTTCCCTCCCTATTTCGCGAAACTGTTGCTCAAGTTCCTTCGGTCCGTCACCGATCATAAGGAAGCGGCCGCCATGAAATTTCCTGGAAAGGACATGCGCAAAATCGGAACGAACGGAATGGATGGCCGATGACAACACGCTCACATTATATTGGTTGAAGCCAGACGCAGGCAAATTTACCCTGCGGCGCTCGCGCCATAACTGCCGATCCTGATGCTCGATCTTATCGTTTATCTTTTCTATCGCGCGGGATCGGCGATTGCCAGCGCGTTGCCTTTACGGCTTCTCTTTATTCTCGGAGAATTTCTGGGCCTCTGTGCGTGGTTCATTCTGCCGGGTTATCGACGCCTGTCACAGCGCAACGTTGCCATCGCGTTCGGAAGTGAAAAATCGCCGGCGGCGTTGCGCCGTCTTGTCCGTCGCCATTTTCAGCGGCTGGGCGCAAACTTTCTGTGCAGTGTCAAGCTCAGCACGATGCCGGCGGAAAAAATCCTGCGTCGAGTCACAGTCGAAAACATCGAGGCCATGGATCGACGATTTCGCGCCGGCGTTCCTGTGGTCCTCGTTTTGAGTCATCTCGCCACTTGGGAATTGTTTGCGCAATTGATGCCAAAGTTTGTGGGTTATGTTCGAAATGCGAGCGTATATCAGAAGCTTGGCAATCGCTTCATCGACGCCCATGTGCGCCGCACACGTAGCCGCACCGGTTTGGAGCTTTTTGATCGCAAAGACGGATTCCAGCCAGTGATCGAACTGTTGCGCTCGGGCGGCGGGGTCGGCGTTTTGAGCGATCAACATGCTGGCGACCACGGCCTTTGGACGCCGTTCTTCGGACGCCTCGCTTCTACTTCGCCGCTGGCTGCCTTGCTTGCCAGACGCACTCGTGCTGCAGTCATCGCCGCTGCTGTTTACACGCAGCAGGGCGCACGCTGGAGAATGGTTTTTACCGATCGATTCGATTCCCCCGGCGACTCCGTGGAATCTCTCACTGCGAAAGCAAACGATGTTATCGAAAAACAAATCCGCCAAGCGCCCGAAGATTGGTTTTGGGTGCATAATCGCTGGAAAACACCCAAGCCAAATTTTCTGCTCGCGCGTTACAAGCGTGGCGTCTATCTGCCATCCGATATTTCGGCTCAGGATCTAAAGCCATTTCGAATCCTCGTTCGCTCAAGCAAGTGGCTGGGCGACGCTGTGATGAGTGTGCCCGCCGTCCGCGCGATTAAAGCCGGTCGCCCCGACGCGCACATCACTATTGCCGCGCCTTACAAAGTCGCGTCGATGTGGAAGCTAGTTTCGGAAGTGAATGAAATTGTGCCACTGCCGAATAAGTCCCTTCTCGCAGCGGTCCGCTCGATCCGGCTAAAGTTGCATTTTGATGTTGCGATTCTCTTTCCAAATTCCTTGCGCGCGGCGTTGGAAATCTGGCTGAGCGAAATTCCCCGACGAGTCGGTTATCGCGGTCATTTCCGCAGTTGCTTGTTGAATCAAATGATACCCGAACCAATACGGCGGGAGACTATCGAGCATCAAGCCGTTCGTTATCTCTGGATCGCGCAAGAGGCCGGTGCAGAAATGCCCAACGCTCAACCTCCAACACTCAACGCTCAATTGGCGGGTTCCAACCAACTGTCAATTATCAACCATCAACCACTCAAAATCGGTCTCTGCCCGGGCGCAGAATACGGACCGGCCAAACGCTGGTTGCCGGAACGGTTCGCCGAAGTGGCAGCGGCCGTTTCCGCGAAATTATCCGTGCAATGGATTCTTTTCGGAACGCCGAAAGACATTACTGTTGGCGAAACAATCGTCCGAATACTGGGAGATTCCTGCGTTAATCGCATCGGCCAGACGACGCTCGAACAACTGATCGATGAATTGCGCAAATGCCGCCTATTGCTAACGAATGACACTGGCACCATGCATCTTGCTTCTTTGCTCGGTGTATCCACGGTTGCGATCTTTGGTTCGACCGATCCACGCCTCACCGGACCGCTCGGCGATAGCCACATTATTGTACGGCACCAGGTTGAATGCAGCCCGTGTTTCTTGCGTAAATGTCCGATTGATTTTCGCTGCATGAAAGCGGTCGGCGTCGATGAAGTAACCGATGCGGTCTTATCGATCTTGGACGCTGGCACCGCCAAGAACACGAAGAGCACGAAAATGATTTGAATTTAGTTAAGCTTCGTGTCCCTCGTCATCTTCGTGGTAATCTTCGGGCAATGAATGCTCGCGGGCCGCGTATCCGCACGGAAGTGCAGGTGATGTTTTTCGATACTGACTGTGGTGGCGTGGTATCCAACATTGCTTATCTGCGTTTCATCGAAATCGCTCGCACGATGCTGACTGAAGAGCTCGGACTTGCGCTCGCAGACATGGCACAGACTCAAACATTTCCGGTGGTCGTGCGCACTGAGATTGACTATCGACGCGCCGCCAAACTTGGCGATCGACTCGTCATTGAAGGCCGGCTCGACCGATTGGAGCGCGCGCGATTTTGGTGCGCCTTCCGCATTGTCCGTCGCCCGGATGACGTGCTGATCGCCGAATGCGACCAGATGCTCGCCCTAATCGAAATGCCGGGGGGGAAATTGCTGCGTTTGCCGGAGAGCTGGGAAAAATTCCGCGCACGTGAAGATGTCGATCTTGCCCACAGCATGCAATCCTCAGCCTAACGACATGGTTGCGTCCGCCCGAACATTTCCAATTGAAGAAACGTTCCTCGAGCCGCCTGCCCTCGCTCCGCCGCCGACGCGCCATGCGCTTTTTATTGTTCTGATTGCGCTGGCAGCGCTTTTGCACGTGGCGACCATCGGATCGGGCGATCTCTACAGCCAGACTGAAGGACAATACGCTGGCGCGGCCCGCGAGATGGTCGAGACGCATCACTGGCTTCTGCCCACTAATGATGGCGTCCCGCGCCTGCAAAAACCGCCGTTGCTTTACTGGCTCATTATTTTTTCGTTCAAGCTTTTTGGCGTGAACGCGGCCGCCGCGCGACTTCCAGTTGCGTTTGCGGTAGTTGTTTTAGTCGCGCTGATTTTCTTAATTGGTGAAAAGCTCACCGATCACTGGCGCGGATTTATTGCCGGTCTGATTTATCTTAGTTTCTGCGGCACATTTCTGCTCGCGCGCATCGTGATGCCTGAGCCGCTGGTCAGTGCGCTCATTGCCGGCGCGATTTTCTGCGGCCTCTGCGGTTATCAGCGCCGGCATTATCGATCCGCATGGTTCGCTGGCTTTTGGATCTGCTCTGCGCTTGCCTGCCTGACAAAAGGTTTGCTTGGCGTCGTTTACCCGTCGGCAGTTTTTCTTTTGCTCTCACTATTTTATCGCGAAGCCCGCATTCGATTTGGCGCGCTTTTGCGATGGGAATATTTGGCGCTCTTTGCTTTGATTGTCGCGCCCTGGCACCTCTGGGCGGAATGGCATTTCCCCGGGTATTTTCATTACATCATCAGCCATGAATGGTCGGGGCATTTGCGCGGGCTTTCCGACGCGACGCACGATTATATCGGCATGCCCGCTTACCAGTTTCTGATCATGCATTTGGCATGGTGGTTCCCGTGGTCGATTGCCCTTTTGCCAGGCCTGCTTTTCGCCTGGCAGCGCGTGATACGGCCACGTGAAATCGAATTTTCCGATGCGCTGCCGCTTTGTTGGATGGGCGTGGTCTTCGTGCCGCTGCTCTTTCTGGGCCAGCGCCAGGATTATTATTCGATGACGATGTGGAGTGCGCTGGCGCTCTGGGCGGCTGTGGCGTGGGACCGGATGCCCAGAGGGCTACGTGCCGCCGGTGTGATCGGGGTCTGTTTGACTGGGACGGCGACGCTCGCACTTGCATTGTTTGTTTCCAAGGCGGCGCATACCCTCAATGGCCATTGGGGAGCGATGGACGCGCGCTGGACGGCCTGGAGGGCCCTGCATGACATGCCGATTTCGACCTGGCTCTGGTTTCGTCCCATGCTCACGATCACCGGAGTCTCGCTTATTTCTTTTTCACTCGTGGCGCTCTATTTGATTTTCAAGCGACGCGAGAGACTTCCCGCCATGGCTCTGGCCGTTGCGATGATCCCAGGTGGGCTCGGCATGATGGAAGGCGTTGCCCGAATGGCGCCTTATTTCTCGCTCGCCGATCTGTGCCGGTCTCTGAATCCGCGGCTGGATACAAGCGGCGAGACCGTTTTTGAAGGACCGCTTGACGACAGCAGCAGCCTCATTTTTTACCTGAACCGAAAATTTTCCCTCGTTAATCAAAACCGCCAAAAAGAGGCCCCGATCGGCATGCCATCGACTAACATCTTCCTGAGCGAAGGCGCCGTCTTAGAGAAATGGGGCGGGAGCGGCGCTGTTTATCTAATTGTCGAGCAAGAACGCGTCGGTTACTGGAGGAAGTTACTGACCGAGCGGTTTCACATCTATCATCAGATCGCCGCGTCGGGCACGTACGTCGTGCTGAGCAACCAACTATAAAGCACCAAGTACATCGTCGGCAGCGGCCCCGATGTAATCCATTTGAAAAATGTGCGTAGTAGCTTAATTTTCCCGCTCATTTTCCCGCCTTGTAACATTTTAACTCTTTTAACATAAACCATGTCGCAACACCGCAGTTTAAAAGGGGCCAGCACCATCGCTGCCAAGCGCAATGTGCTGAAGCGCTTCGAGCGGGTCGAGCTTCTCAAAAAGCGCGGCCAGTGGAAGGAAAACCTAAAAGTCATCGGTCTCCCCAAAACG
>QHOJ01000184.1 GCA_003218735.1 Verrucomicrobiota bacterium | reverse complement strand
GGACCTGAAAGATCGACGGTCCACCCGAGATCGTGGACGGGATCGTCATGTAAGTCATGACGTCGTGATCGCTGCGTCCGGCCAGACGCGCGAGAAATGCGCCGGCGGTTTGAATTCCATCCTGTGAATTTCCCGCCAGACGAATTACGGCATCATTAATATTCTCGGGGCGCAGATCGGCGCGGTCCGAAGCTGGAGCGGCGGAAGGCACGGGCACGCCGGCCGGAGCGCCGTTTGCAGCATCGGCTTCGGTCACAACACGAGTTGAAATATTTTCTGGCAAAGTTTGAAATCCTCGGATCAGAATCTCAGGCCATCTCGCCGGTTTTTCCAGAGGAAATGCGGCTCAGCGAGCAGAAGTCAGAAATCAGAGGTCAGAAGACGCAGCACCGACACCCCTTTGGGCTTCGTTTAGGGCAGGCTATTTCGCCTTTCTACGAGAAGCGAAAAGCCGCAGCCAACGGCTGCAGAATTCAGCGGGGATTTCGTTCAGCGCAGCGTTTCCATCAGAGCGGGCTTAGCGGCCGGTCCAGTTGCTTCCAGATCGGCAGTCAAAACCCGTTCCGGTTCGCGGCGACGCTTTTCTCCGCCAAGCGACCAGGAGCGCTCCTGCCAAAAATCTTCCAGCGCAGTTCGGTCCCCGTGGAAAATATTGCGCTCGGCCTTGCTGATATTGGCCACTCTCGTTGGATAAGCCAGGCGTGGAAGATCGCATTTGCCGTCACCGCAATATTGCCAGAGAGACCACAAGCTCCACGGCGCTGTTGCGCGCGGTTCATAATGATAATTGGCAATCCATAACCAGCAATTCGACAGCACGCGCTTGTACGCTGGGCTCACCTTCGGACTATTCACAACCTGCTGCAGATGGTATTCGCCGGAATAAAGGCCCGGATATTTTCCGGTGCGCTCGTGAATTCGCTCGACGAAGGCAACCGCCTGATCGGCACGCATCGTTCCACCGGGATAATGACCATTCTTTTCGAAATCGAGCACGAGCAAGACGCCCGATGGCCGCGACAACGCACCGGCTTGCGCCCACGCGTTGGAGACAACCTGAAGAAAATGATCGGCCTGCCGCACGGGATCGGTCGCATCAGCGTAATGATAAGCCCCCCAAAGCAAGCCCGCCTGGGTGGCGGCCTGCTGTCTGGCGGCATATTGCGCATCGCGATCGAGACGAGGGTAGGTCGCCTCATGAATGATGCCGACAATCCCCTCGCTTTTCATCGCGGCAAAATCCGGCCGCATCATGTCGTAATGCGAAAGATTAACGACGTTGCTGGCGGCAAACGCACACGCTGGCAGCATTAAAAGAAAACCGGCAGCACGAAAGATCGACAATTTCATTTCGCCAGAAATGGCAGCGCAGTTATGGAGCAATGAAGGCTCATTTGCAAGAGTATTTTTTATGCGCCCTGCCCTCGGGGCTGGCTTCGTCCCACCTCGCCAGCGGTAACGTTTTGTCTCGCCCTAGCGCTTTCTCGAAATCAGGCGCGCGAAAACCGCTGCGACAGCCAGCGCCGTAAGAGCTAATGTGACGATGGTTTTGCCAATTGAGCGAACCCGCCGCTCAGAGGTCAAAGCGACCACGCTGGCTGCCATCGCTTAGTTCTCTTTCGTCGCCGCGTAAGCGCGGTGAAGGAAATCGGAGATAGCGACACTCGTCAGGATCGATGCGAAGAAACGTGTGATCCGTGGGGCAAAGAGCATCCCGAAACCGAGCGCGGTCGCGCACCATGGCCCCACACAGTACGGACATGATATCAATGTACCGATGCCGCGCTGGAAACCACGGCCGCGCGGCTCTTCCTCCACTTCGCCTTCGCCAGAGCTTCTCCTATAACTCACGAATGGCGCGCGAATGATGCCGGTAATTCGATCTTTTGCCACGAGACGGCTTAGCTTGTGCGTTGCGATTCCGAGCAAAGCCAGATCGAGCAGTCCAAACTTTCGCGGCAAAAGTTGTTGCGCATTCGCCGCAGTCGTTAATCCAGCCACCCCGGCGAGGAATAACGTCATCAGCAACCCATACTCCGCGAGGAGTTGCTCGTCGCACTCTTCCTTTTCCGTCGTCTCATCGCCGTACTTGTCGATGGAAAAATCGGTCTCTGATCGTCCACGATTTTGATGCGGCTCCATATTATCTAATTCGCAAACTTCGCTGCATCCGCGCGCTTGAGCTCGAGTCCCAAGCCGGGACGCGTCAGATCGGGTTTGAGCGCGCCATCGACTGGAGCTGAAACTCCGTCGAAGAACATCTTTTCGATCCGGACATGATCGTGAAAATATTCTGCGTGTCGCATCGGCGCAGTCGCGCAACCGATGTGCACATGCAGCGCTGGGGCGCAGTGGGACGAAAGAGGAATATGATACGCCTCACAAACAGCTGCTGCTTGCAGAAATCCTGTGAAGCCGCCACAGCGCGTGGCATCCACCTGTAACACATCGACCGCGCCGGCGACCAGCATCCGCCGGAAATAATCGAGGTCGTAGCCGTATTCGCCAGCGGCGATGTCCATCCCTGCCGGCGCGCGATCCCGCAGAAACTGCAAGCCTTCGAGATCGTCGGATGAAACCGGCTCCTCAAACCAGCTAACCTTCGATTCCTGAAATGAACGCGCCTGCGCCAGCGCTTGCTTGCGCGAGTATGCGCCGTTTGCATCTACGAAGAGATCGGCATCGTCGCCAATTGTTTTGCGCACGGTCGCCACGCGTTGTCTGTCAGCCCTGGCGTCGCGACCAATTTTCATTTTCACTCGCAGAATCCCTTGCTCCACCCAACCGCGCAATTGCTCTTGCAACTTGTCGATCTGGTAATTCGTGAACCACCGCTGCCGTAAATCGGGATTGTTTCACGAACCTGGCCAAACAGCCTGACGAGCGGTAACTCGAGCAACCGCGCTTTCAGGTCCCAAAGCGCGATGTCCATCGCCGAAATGGCCATCGAGCAGATTCCCGGACGTCCGAGATTGCGAATCGAATGGATCATCGCCATCCACGCGGCGTTGACCGACATCGAATCGTGACCGGACACGATGGGCTTTAGTTTGTCATCAATCAATTTCGCGGTCGCGATGTCCGCGTAGGTGTAGCCGAGGCCGCGCCTGCCGTCAGCTGTTACATCGACAATGACAATGGTTGTGCTGTCCCATTCGTAAGTTCCATCCGCTTCCGGCGAATCGGTTGGAATGGTGAACGCCGAGACCCCGACTTTATCGATCGGAACTGCGTCACAGCGCGCGGTCATTGCCGGGTTAACGCACGCGCGAGATCATTTCTTATGCGGCACGAAACTTTCGATCGCCTCTTTGAAAGTTTGCTTAATCATGTGCCCGAGATCCGGTTCGCCTTTAATCATTGATTCGGTGAATTTCTTCGCTTCCTCGAAGGTGATATGCGGCGGAAGCGTCGGCACTTCTGGATCGGTGACGGCTTCCAGCACAACTGGACGCGAGGCGGTCAATGCCTGTTCCCAAGCCGGCGCGATTTGCTCGGGTTTATCGATGCGAATGCCGGTGAGCCCGAGCATTTCGGCATAACGCGCGAACTCAAACGTCGGTACGGTCTGTGAGACTTCGTATTTCGGATCGCCTGCCATGACGCGTTGCTCCCATGTCACCTGATTGAGATCGCGATTTGCCAGCACCATGATGATGAGCCGCGGATCGCTCCATTGTTTCCAGTAATTTGCGATCGTCACCACCTCGTTGATCCCATTCATCAACATTGCGCCGTCGCCGACAGTTGCGATCACCACCCGGTCGGGAAAGGCAAACTTCGCGGCGATGGCATAAGGTACGCCCGGTCCCATTGTCGCGAGATTTCCTGAAAGCGACGCCATCATCCCGCGGCGGATTTTCAAGTCGCGCGCAAACCAATTGGCCGCCGATCCGGAATCGGCGACGATAATGCAATTATCTGGTAAACGCGGCGAGAGTTCCCAGAACACGCGCTGCGGGTTGATCGGCTTCGCGTCATTCATGGCGCGTCCCTTCAGCACCTCCAACCAATCGGCGACGTTCGTCTCGATTTTCTTGCGCCAGGACCGCTCTTGCTTCCGCTTGAGCAACGGAATTAATGCGTGCAATGTCGCGGCACTATCGCCGACCAGGTTCACTTCCATCGGGTAACGGACGCTCAAAAGCTTCGGATCAATGTCGATCTGCACTCCGCGCGCTTGTCCTTCCTTTGGCAGGAATTCCGAATACGGAAAACTCGACCCAACCATCAAGAGCGTATCGCATTCTTCCATCATGTCCCAGCTCGGCTTGGAACCGAGCAAGCCGATCGGCCCGGTGCAAAACGGCAGGTCTTCGGGGATCGCCGCTTTGCCCAGCAGCGCTTTGGCCACACCGGCGCCGAGAATGTCGGCGCATTCGATGACTTCATCGGTGGCTTGCAGCGCGCCCGCGCCCACGAG
>QHOJ01000183.1 GCA_003218735.1 Verrucomicrobiota bacterium | reverse complement strand
CAGCGTTATTGCCTTCCTCCTTGTTGAGCTTGTTGATGTTCACAATTATCTCCGTCGGCGCGAAGAGGAGATTGGAGACGCCACGACCGAATTTGCGTGTGGGCCCATAATCATTCGCGGGTGGGTCCTGGATATCGGCAAAGGAACTCCCCATTAACCCGAGCGTTAACGCGATGACAATCAGCTTTTTCATAAACCGCCTCTCCTAGTATCTAAACAGATTTTGGACGATGAAAGCAATACTTTTATTTTCGGTCCCCAGCTACAGCATGGTTGCGTGTTGCAATCATTGAACTCGCGATCGTGACCGCGAGAACAAACACAATAACCCCCAGCGAGATCCAGTTAGAAATCACGTAATATTTGGCCACAATCATTTTAATCCCGATAAACCCGAGCACAAAGGCAAGTCCGGTGCTCAGGTAAACGAAACGTTCCACCAAGCGCACCAGCAAAAAATAGAGCGATCGCAAACCGATGATCGCGCAGATGTTCGACGTATAAACAATAAATGCGTCCTGGGTAATGGCGAAGACTGCCGGAATTGAATCGACCGCGAAGATAAGATCCATGATGTCGATGACGATCAATGCCAGGGCCAGCGGCGTAAGCATCCATCGACCGTTCACGCGCGCTTTGAAATGCTCGCCATAAAATTCGGGCGTAACCCGAAACAGACGGCGGCATACTCGCATCACCCAGGTCTCACCAAAATCACGCGGTAGATGTTTGCCGAAAAGCATTCGGAATGCAGTGATCAGCAGGAAAACGCCGAACAAGTAGAGAATAAAATGAAACCGTTGTACCAAAGCGATACCGCACACGATCATGACTCCGCGCATGACCAGGGCGCCGACGATTCCCCACACCAGCGCTCGATGCTGTGCCATCGGTGGCACGCGAAAGTAAGCAAAAATCAATACAAAAACGAAGATGTTATCGACGCTCAGCGAATATTCGACGAGGTAAGCAGTGAGAAAATCGAGGCCGGCTTGCGCTCCTTTAATGTACCAAACGAGCCCATTAAATCCAAGCGATACCAGCACCCACAATACGCTCCGCTGGCCGGCCGCACGCATGCTCAATTCCCGCCCGCGGCGCTTGAAGCTGACGAGATCGACCGTTATCGCGATAAAGACGCCGATGTGAAAGGCGATCCAAAACCAAATGCTGGTAGTCACCGCGGGCAGACTTTCACGCCGCAAGCCGTGCGGCAATCGGAAAGTGCAGCTACCACTGACGTTGCTAAACCCGCGCGGGCCGGTATAAGTCGTATGGGACTGATATGTCCTATAGATGGACGCCGAACTGCAAAAGCTTGTCGAATCAGCAAAGCTCACTTCCAAAGCCGCCGAAGAGCTCGAAAAATTGAAGCCGGGCACGTTCTGTTTGCACAAGAGTTGGGGATTCGGTCGCGTGGCCGACTGGAACCTGCTCCTCAATCAGATCGTGATCGATTTTGCCGGCAAGAAATCGCATGCCATGCAGGTCCAGTACGCGGCGGAAAACCTTACGCCGCTCGCGCCCGAACACTTCCTCGTGCGCAAGGCGAGCGATCTGTCATCGATCAAGAAACTTGCTGCGGAGGATCCAGTCGCCGTGGTGCGAAGTATCATCGAGAGCCTTGGTGGCGCGGCCGCCGCCGCACAGATCGGTGAATGGCTGGTCGGCGATGTTTTGACCGAACCAGAATGGAAACGCTGGTGGGAATCGACGAAAAAGTCACTCAAAGCGAGCGGCGCTTTCTCCATTCCTGCGAAAAAGACCGAACCAATCCAACTGCGCGGCGAAGGCGTGTCACACGCTGACGAGTTAATCGCCGCTTTCAACAAAGCTCGCCGGCCAAAAGAACAGATCGCCGCAATCGAGCAGATCGTAAAATTCCACCAACAATTCAAAGAACCCGAAAAACAGCTGCAACCGATCATCGCCACAATCGAAAACATGGCCGCCCGCAACCAGAAGATGCACCCCGAGCTCGCTTTCGAGCTTATCATCGCGCGGGACGATTTGCTCGAGCGCCTCCCGCAACTACACACAACGCACATCGGTTTGATTTTTTCGAAACTAATTCTCGAGGAAGAGAAGCGTTTGATGTCGATCTTGCCGAAATTGCCCGCGGCAAAAGAGAGGGAAATTTTGCAAGTGTTGCCCTCCGCGCTCGGTCCGCTCTGGACGGAGCGCGCCTTGCAATTGCTGCAAGGAACTCACGGTCGCATAATGGCGCAAATAGCGCGCATCTTGAGCGAGGGGGGGCAACAGGAGGAGCTTCGGTCGATGCTCAAGCGCAGCATTCGCGAGCATTCCGCCACCAGCGAAATGCTGGCCTGGCTGTGCACCGAACGAGAGCGCTGGAGCGAACTGATCACGCCGGAATTGCTCGGCGCGATTCTCGCGGCGCTCGAACGCGAGCAACACAACACTCCTGGACGCGCCAGCAAGTTGCACCGCGCATTTGCCGAAGATCGACAATTGATTGGCCAAATGTTTGCGAACGCCGACATTGGGATCGCACGCGACGCCATGCGACGCCTGCAACTGAGCCCGCTATTTGACGAGCTCACGAAACGTTCGCTTCTGGCCAGGATCATTAAGATTCATCCAGAACTGGAAAGCATGGTCACTGGAGGACAACCGCAGGAAAAGGCCGCGTCGTTGATCGTTTCCTGGAGCAGCTTGGAAAAACGCAAAGCCGAATACGAAGAGCTCGTAAAGGTAAAGATTCCGGAAAACAGGAAGGAGATCGCCCTCGCAAGATCGTATGGCGACCTGAGCGAGAATTTTGAATTTAGGGCGGCCAAGCAAATGCAAAGCGTGCTGATGCGACGCAAAGCCGAGCTCGAACAAATGCTGCACAACGCGCGGGGGACCTCTTTTGAGAAGGTGGATACGTCGCGCGTTTCCATCGGCACTGTGGTCACGTTGCGCGACTCGGATTCGAACAAAGAGGAGACCTATACAATACTGGGCGCGTGGGACGGCGACCCCGACCGGCACATTATTTCGTACCAAACCGCCATCGGCCAGGTGTTGCTCGGGCACAAGCTTGGCGAAGTCGTCTCCCTGAACACCGATCATGGCGCCTCTCAATTTGCAATTGTCTCGATCGAAGCCGCACCACAGGACGAGACCCAGCAAGGAGCTACGCTTAGCGAAGCGGCCGCCATCGAGCCGGCCATCGCCGAGTGATTTCACCGAACAGGTCGGGCGCTAAAGATTAAGTGAGTGCTTCGCACAAGCACCACTACATTAACAATTCATAGGAGAGAACGCTCAGGCAATAAATGGCGGCGGTTTCCACACGCAAAATAATCGGTCCCAAGGTAATTGGGTGGCACCCATGGCGGCGGGCAAGCGCAAGCTCCGCCGGCGTGAAATCGCCTTCCGGCCCAATAAGCATCAATACACTTCCGGGAAGGTGTCGGTGTTCGGTGGAGTAATCTGCTAGAATTTCTTTTAAATGTTGCGCGCCGGGCTGAAGCGAGCCGATCAAGCGCAGATCGAACGTCGCGGAGGCTGAAAAAAAATCGCCCAGCCTGCGCGGCGCGTGTACTTGCGGCAGCCAATTCTGCCCGGATTGCTTGGCCGCCTCAATCGCGATCTGCTGCCATTTCGCATGTTTCTGCGCGGCGCTTTCAGGATCGACCTGCACGACGGTGCGATCGGAAATGATCGGCGCAATCTCGGCTGCCCCGATCTCGACCGCCTTCTGCACGATCAAGTCCATGTTTTTTCGCTTCGGAATTGCTTGCCCGAGAATAATTCGGCAACGCAGCGCGGGCGTTTCCGCTTCGTGTAATTTGCGCAATTGAATGCCGGCGCTGCTAAGATCGACAATCTCGGCCGTGATTTCGCGCCCGCGTCCATTGAAGAGGACGAGCTTTTCGGCCGGTTTCATGCGCAAAACGTCGCGCGCGTGGTGCGCTTCCGATCCAGTCAACGCAGGCGAGTCAGGATTCCAATTTTCCGGCGAAATATAGAAGCGGTGCATGGCAGCGGGTTTCAGGATTCAGTTTTAAAAGATCCAGAAAAAACATCGACGCGTTCGTGAACTTGAAACAGTGTCTGTTCGGATTTACTGCGTCAGTTTTCGCTTTCGTATTTCGAGGCGATGTCCGCATTCATCGCCACCACATTTTTCAGCGATTTGCGTACCGACAGGGCCACGCCGCGTTCTTGCAGCACCTCGATAACGCTCTCTGTCGGAATGTTCCCAACCAGTGTATCCTGCGCGAAAGGACAGCCACCAAGGCCACCGATCGTCGCATCAATGCGGCGACAACCAGCGTCGTAAGCGGCGAGCACTTTGGCTGCTGCCTCGACATGTGTGCTGTGCATGTGGACGCCGATGTCGTAGGCGCTGTAATCGCTTATCACTGAGCAAACGACGCGGCCAACAAGTTCGGGTGCGGCAACACCAACTGTGTCCGCAAGGGAGACTGATCGGATCTCAAGCGCGGTTATTTTTCCCATCGCCTGGCGCACCTTGTCTTCGTCCCAGGGATCGCCGTACGGATTTCCGAAGGCCATGGAGATATAAACGACCAAGTCGAGTCCGAAGTTGTCAGCCTTCATCTTAATGGATTGCAGAATTTTGTAGCACTCCTCTAACGATTGATTCTGGTTTTTGCGCAGAAAGGTCTCGGAA
>QHOJ01000182.1 GCA_003218735.1 Verrucomicrobiota bacterium | reverse complement strand
TACGAATTCACCGGTCTCGGGAGCGACCCACGCACCATGCGTGGCCGCGGAAAGGTGGAAGTGACCAACGGCGATGTATTTGCGATTCCTATTTTTGGCCCGCTTTCAGGAATTCTGAACCACATCGTCCCTGGCAGCGGGTACAGCATCGCGCATAAAGCCGGCGCTAACCTTCAGATCAACGTGGGTGTTATTCACACCGACGATTTCGAAGCTGCCGGCATGCTCTTCAGTATGCTTGGCCATGGCGACATTCATTTTCTCGACGACAAACTCGATTTCATTTTGCGGCTGAATATGAAGGGACCGGGCGTGCTGCTAACGCCGATGTATAAGCTTTTTGAATACACCGGCGAGGGAAGCTTGAAGAAACCCGACTGGCACCCAAAACGGTTCTAGCCTTTGTCATTCCGAAGTCGAGGAATCTCTTGCTGTTCAGAAATTGACAATGAGAGATGTCTCGACTCCGCTCGACATGACAAAGAAAGTTCTTCTCGGCGCCCACATGTCGATCGGCGGTGGCGTAGACATGGCGATCGAGCGCGGCTGCTCTATCAATTGCACCGCAATCCAGATATTCGTTAAGAACAACATGCAGTGGTTCGCGCGTCCGCTCACGCGCGAGGAGATTGCGGCTTTTCTTAATCACGTGCAGCGCGGCGAGTTATTGTCGATCTTTGCGCACGCGAACTATCTCATTAATCTCGCCGCCACCAATCGTCAGTTTCACGCGAACTCGTTGCGCGCTCTTTCAGAAGAATTGATTCGGGCCGACCAGCTTGAGCTCCCGTTCCTTGTTTTACATCCGGGCGCGCATCTCGGCGCCGGTGAAGACGCGGGGCTCGACAAAGTTATTGCGTCGATTAACCGGGTGCTTGCTCGAATTCCGAAAGTGCAGACACGGATCGCACTCGAGACGACAGCCGGCCAGGGTTCATGCCTCGGACATAAATTCGAGCATCTCAATTACATCATCGGCGGCGTGCGCGAGCCGGAGCGTTTGTGCGTTTGTTTGGACACGGCGCACGTATTTGCAGCCGGATACGACATCGCCAGCGAAACAGCCATGCGAAAAATGTTCACCCAATTTGATCGAACAATCGGTCGCGACAGTCTCGTTGCGATTCATCTCAACGATTCCAAAACCGCGCGCGGCTCGCGCGTGGATCGACATGAGCACATCAGCAAGGGCAAAATCGGTCTGGCTGCCTTCCGCTTCATTATGCGGCACCGCCGTTTTCGAAAAATCCCGAAAGTACTGGAAACACCAAAAGGCAAAGACCTCGCTGAGGACGTGATGAATCTGAGGACGTTACGAGCGCTAGCAGACTAAAATGACGAATGTCGAATGTCTAAATGACGAAGGAATGGCGAAATCCCAATGACAAAGCGCACGCGCTTAGCTGCCGTTTTGTCATTTGAGCATTCGAATTTCTTTCGTCATTCGTCATTTGTGCTTCGTCATTCATTTGATCAGTCGGATCGTAATCGGATAGCGATAGAGCTTCCCTTCGCTTGCCTGGATCGAGGCGACGATCACCAGAACCAGATTCAAAATGTGGAGAATGCCGAGGATGACAAACCCGATCAACACCAGACAGAGTATGCCCGCGATCAAGTTATAGATCAACATCGAGATCTGAAAATTGAGCGACTCCCTTCCGTGCTCGTCGATCTCAGCAGAATCGCCGCGTTTCACCAGCCAAACAATCAACGGACCGAGAATGTGACCTGTCGATGTTTCCATTGGCTTAACCTTTCGCTCGAGTAATAGAACAAGTGTTCCGCTTGCTGCGGATGAGCGCAAGAAAAAGCCTCGTGCTACGTTTCTTTTACTCGTTCGATGTGCGCGCCGAGTTCGCTCAATTTTTCATCGAGCCGTTCGTAGCCGCGATCGATGTGATAAACACGGCTCACTTCCGTGGTTCCGTCCGCCTTCAATCCGGCAAGCACCAGTGCGGCGGACGCGCGCAGATCGCTCGCCATCACCGGCGCGCCAAAAAGACGATCGACCCCTTGGATCACCGCAGTTGCGCCCTCCAGCTGCATCTCCGCTCCCATGCGTTTTAGTTCGGCAACGTGCATGTAGCGTTGTGGAAAAATATTTTCCGTTACGACGCTGATGCCGTCGGTGGTGGAGAGCAATGCGCACATCTGCGCCTGCATATCACTTGGAAAACCAGGATACGGGTCGGTGGTTAGTTCGAGCGCCTTCGCCTCCCCATTGGGCGAGATTGAAATCGCGTGGTCGGCGACGTTGATTGGAAAACCGCAACTGACCAGTGCGTCCGTGATTGAGCGAAGATGCTCCGGCTCGACCCGCTTAACGGTGATTCCGTTGCCACAAATTGCCCCAGCCACCAGAAACGTTCCCGCTTCAATTCGGTCCGGAATAACGTCATGTTCCGCTCCGTGTAACGCCGCCACGCCTTCAATGATGATCCGGCGCGTTCCGGCGCCTTCGATCCTCGCGCCCATTTTGTTCAGAAAATTCGCAAGATCGACAACTTCCGGTTCCTGTGCGGCTCCTTCGATCACCGTCACACCATCCGCGAGCACAGCGGCCATCATCACGTTATCTGTGCCGAGGACCGTCGGGCCGAATTTGCCCCGCAGATTGATTACCGCACCGGTCAACTTCGGCGCAAAAACCTTCACGTTGCCGCCTTCTACACGCACCGCCGCCCCGAGCCCTTCAAAGCCTTTCAAATGTAGATCAATCGGTCGATCACCGATCACGCAGCCTCCGGGCAACGACACAGTCGCTTCTTTGCAACGCCCCAACAGCGGCCCGAGCACACAAATAGAAGCCCGCATTTTGCGAACGACGTCGTAAGGCGCAACCGATCCGATGTTGTCAGCCGATACGCTCACCGTGCCGCTGGCGCGTTCCACTTGCGCACCCAGGTGGATTAGAATTTGCAACATGTAATGCGTGTCGCTCAGGTCCGGTACCCCATGAACGACGCACGGCTCCCGAGTGAGCAACGTCGCGGCCAGAATCGGCAGCGAGGAATTTTTCGAACCGCTCACCTTGATAGAGCCCGAGAGCGGATAGCCGCCGTGAATAAGAATCTTATCCATACCTGGCAAACAGGAATCGTGTTTTACCTGAATAATCGTTTTTCAAACAAATGTCGCGGTAATTTTTTTCCGCCAATCTGGAAAAAAGCGGTTCACTCTGGCCCAGCCCGATTTCCAAGGCCAGCCTTCCGCCCGGGCGCAGGCGCGCTGGCGCCTGCACAATCAGTTCCTGGATCAATTCGTCCCCCTGCCCGCCGGCGAAGAGCGCAACTTCCGGATCGCGCAAAACCTCCCGCGAAAGCGTATGTCGATCTTGCGCCGCGATATAGGGAAGGTTGGCAACAATGAGATCAAAAACCCCATCTACATTTTGAAGTAAGTTGCTTTTCACGAAATGCACACGGTCGCTCAAGCCAAGCCGCTCCGCGTTTTCCCGGGCGAGGCCAAGCGCCTCCTCAGAAATATCGGTCCCGGAAATTTTTGCCTCTGGAAACTCCTTCGCCAAGGTGAGCGCGATTACTCCGCTGCCGGTTCCAACATCAAGAACTTCGAATTTCGGTCCACCTGAGGCGGATCGGATTTCGGATTTCAATATTTCTACAAGTTCCTCCGTTTCCGGCCGTGGAATCATTGCGCGTTTATCGCAGAGAAAAACGTGGCCGCAAAATTCCACCGTCCCGAGCAAATGTTGAAGCGGCTCGCCTTCACCGCGTCGCCTGACCAGTTCGCGCAACGGCGCCAGTTCGGATTCGGACAGCTCGTGTTCGAATTCGAGATAACGCGGACTGTCGATCTTGCGCTTTTTGAAATACGCGGCGGTTGACTGCAGCACGTCGAGCACAGTCAATACGGGTTTCTTTGTCATTCGGAGCGGAGTCAAGGGATCTCTCACTATTATTTGATCCCGCCTTCGCGATAAAGCTACGCCGTGCGTGGGCGCTTCGATCGAAATGACAAGAGCAGAGTGCTCACGCGAGCGAGGATTCTTTCAACCGCTCCGCCACGTCCGCTGCCTGCAGCGATCGAATCAACTCGCCGAGATCGCCGTTCATGACACGATCTAAATCATAAAGTGTCACTCCGATGCGATGATCGGTCACCCGGCTCTGCGGAAAATTGTAGGTACGAATTTTTTCCTCGCGACCGCCGGTCCCAATCTGCCCGCGGCGCTGCGCACTATATTTCTCGGCTTCCTCGCGTTGCTTTCGCTCCAGCAAGCGTGCCCGCAAAATACTAAGCGCCCGTTCCTTATTTTTAATTTGGCTTCGTCCATCCTGGCAACGCACGATCATTCCGGAGGGGATGTGCAGGACTTGGACCGCGGAATCGGTTGTATTGACTCCTTGTCCACCCGGACCGCCAGCGCGCGAGACCTCAATTCGCAAATCCTCTGGCTTCAATTCGAGATCGACATCTTCCGCCTCGGGCAGCACCGCTACCGTGGCGGTAGAAGTGTGAATCCGGCCTTGCGCTTCCGTCGCCGGAACACGTTGGACACGATGAACGCCGCTTTCGTAACGCAGTTTTCGAAAAACCGATTCGCCGGAAATGCGAAAAATTACTTCTTTTAGTCCGCCAAGCTCCGATGGACTCGATTCCAGGTCCTCGGTTTTTAATCCGGCTGATTCCGCGTAGCGATTGTACATCCGGTAAAGATCGGCGGCGAAAATCGCTGCTTCATTCCCGCCCGTGCCGGCGCGGATTTCCTTTCGTCGTCAGCCATCGCCGCCATCTCGACATCACGCGAAGTGGCGAGCTCGCGGTTGTCGTCCAACTGACGTCGCGCCGCTTCGAGCTCCTTCCAGCTTTCGAGCAGGCCCTTGATGCTCGCATGTTCGCGCATAATTTCGCCGGCGCGCTTGCGATTATCAAACAGACGCGGATCAGCGACTTCGCGTTCGAGTTCTGCGAAGCGTTCGCGTTTGCGTTCAATTAAAAGATTGAAATCCATTGGTGGAGCGGCGCTCTATGGGCGCCGAAAGGCTGCAGCGATCACAGACCGCCGCTACAGAAGACGGCTAAGCTTTCTTCTCAGCCCGCGTGGCTTTGGTGCTGCCATAACGGCGGGTGAATTTTTCCACCCGACCGGCAGTATCGACGAACTTTTGTTCGCCGGTGAAAAATGGATGGCAAGCGGCACAAATACCGATCTTAATATCGCGACGCGTCGAGCGGGTGTGGTACACCGCGCCGCACGCACAGACGATGTCGGTCTCGTAATACTCTGGATGAATGGCTGCTTTCATGTTCGGAAGCGAGCGCGGAATGTAACCGCGCGAATGATTTTGTGCAAGCCATGAAGTCGACCGATCCACTGCTTATCGCGTGGAGCGAGACGTTTCCGCAGAAAGTCGATGCACCCGCGATTTTCGCAACAGACGGCAAAATCCTGCGGACATTTCGTGAAGTCGAAGAGCGCGCGCGGGAATTCCAAGCAACAATCGACATCTTCCCAGAGCATAGTGTTGTCGCAATCCAAATTGGTAACCACGAAGATTGGCCGTCGATTTTGATCGCAGCTTTGCGCAAAGGCCTGATTGTCCTTCCTCTGGAACAATCGATCAGCGATCAACAACGCGACGCGGCTCTGGAAATCTGTCAGGCAAGCGGAATTGTGGAGACGACGGTTCATAAGATCGGTAATCGCGGTTCGCCACATTGGGACAGAGAGCCTCCCTCCCTCTTGAAATTAACTTCTGGGACGACAGCTGCACCGCGCGCCGTCCGGTTTCGCAGCAAACAGCTGCTGGCCGATTGCAATCAGATTTGCGAGACCATGGGCATTAGCGATGCCGATCTCAATTTCGGCGTGATTCCGATTTCGCATTCTTACGGCTTTAGTAACTTGCTCACGCCGCTTATTGCCCGCGGCGTGCCGATGGTTTTGAGCCGCGACCGAACGCCGCGCGCCGTTCTTGTTGATCTTGCACGGACAAACGCGACAGTTTTTCCCGGAATGCCGGTTTTCTATCAGGCATTCTGCGAAATGGAAGATATCCCGCAGTTGCCGAAACTGCGGCTTTGCATTTCGGCGGGCGCTCCGTTGCCGGTCGCCGTCGCGAAAAAATTCCGAGAGAAATTCAAGTTGCCGATTCACTCGTTTTACGGCGCGTCCGAGTGCGGCGGAATTTGTTACGGTCGCGAGGCTACCCATGAGATCGAAGGTTTTGTCGGCACGCCGATGGAAGATGTCCTTCTTGAGGTTATCGATCGCGTGGCCTCGGCGAGTCAGGTTCGTGTGCGCAGCGCCGCCGTGGGGGACGGTTATTTTCCGGAGCCAGACGACGAAAAACTTGGCCGCGGATTTTTTGTCCCTGACGATCTGTTAACGAAAACGGAGCATGGATTTCAGATCGCTGGCCGAATTTCGGACGTAATCAACGTAGCCGGGAAGAAAGTGAATCCCGCGGAAGTGGAAGCGCACTTGCTGCGCTTTCGCGGCGTGCGTCAGGCGGTTGCGTTTGGTCGCGCTTCGCCCTTGCGGAATGAGGAAGTGGCGGCATGTGTTATCTCTGCACCGGGCGTCACCGAAGCCGATCTGTTGCAATTTTGCCGCAGCGGATTGAGCGGCTGGCAAGTGCCCAGGCGAATTTTTATTCTCGATGTCATTCCGGTCAATGAGCGCGGTAAGATCAGCAGGCGCGAGCTCGCGCGCCGTTTTGCGACAAACTAAGAGATCGCCGTTGCGCTGATTGGGTTCTTGAATAAACCTTCACATCGCATTTGCTTAGCGAAACCGTGGAGGACCATTATGCCGAAAACATCCGGCGAACCAAATCCAATACAATCTGGAGTCGAATCCGAGAATAGCGCAGATCTAGATCAAGCGAGCGGTGAATCGGTTTCGCAGGAGGAGGAAACTGCCGCAAACCAAATCAGCGCACCCCCGGAAGGCCCGGGCAAATCCCAAGACTGGTGGAGCGCACCGCCGCCAACGGCGGATTGGGCCCAGCCTGCCGCGGATAATGAAACTGTAGCCGATGATGTTTCGAAAGAGTCAACCACAGCCGATGTGTACTTTTGCGGTCAAACGAGTTTCTTTCCGTTGAACCGGGCGCTCCAAGCCATCGTTAAAGAGAAACTCAGCGGATCGTTGCGTTTGTTCTGGGACCAAGAGCCAATAGATCTTCTGACGCAGAATGGCGAGATTGTTTTTGCCACAACCCGGGACTTGGAACTTTATTGCCCGGAATCGCCAGCCACGCTTGCCAACGTCGATGCAGAGATTGTTGCCAAAGCCCGCGCCGAGCAGTCCGAAACCGGCACGCCACTTTTCCTCACGCTGGCACAGGCAGAAGCAATCACGCGCCCAGTCGCTATGGAATTGGCGCAGCATTATGGCCAAAAACTGTTTTCGCAGCTTTGGCTGGCACCGCGGGTCTGGCTCATGTTCGAGAAAAACGTGGAATTCCCGAGTGGCTGTAATGACGTGACGCCCGAGCCAGATGTCGATGATTGGGCATTGAAAAGCCTGCGTCTCGTTCAAGCGAAAACTTCAGTTAACGTCGGACGAAGCGCAATTTGCATCGCAGTTCAATGGTGTCCGGTCTGTCCAGCAAATTGCCAAGAATCTCCGGCTCGATTTGAAACTGGCTCGTTCGACACTGTTCCGTTTCGTTGCGCTTGAGATCGTGGAATGCTGGCCGGCCAGCACCGCCCCGCCACCAGAACGCAAGAGCATGTTACAGCGCGTCACCCGGTTGATGGGCCGGCGGGGATAAGACTGCCGCCGAAAAACGGCGGTTGCGCATGAAGAGAAAAGTTCTTGTCGTCGATATCGGCGGCACGCAAGTGAAATTGCTGATGTCACCGCTTGTCCGGCGTAGTTTTGCTTCTGGGTCTCGGATGCGACCAAAAAAAATGGTCGCGAAATTCAAGGAGACAGTGCGCGGTTGGAAATTCGACGTCGTCTCAATCGGCTTCCCCGCACCGGTGCGCAGAGGCCGCATCACAAGAGACCCAAAGCATTTGGGCAAAGGCTGGGCTGGCTTCGATTTTGCCAGGGCGCTCGGTAAACCGGCGCGAGTCATTAACGATGCGGCCATGCAAGCGCTCGGCAGTTATCATGGTGGCGGTCGCATGCTCTTTCTTGGACTCGGGACCGGTCTTGGCTCTGCGCTTGTCTGGGAAAGGACTCTGTTGCCGCTGGAGCTCGGCGATCTCCCTTATCCGGAGGACGAAATCATTGAAAATTATCTCGGCGTCCCGGGCGTAGCGCTTCTCGGTGAAAAAAAATGGAAACGCGAAGTGATTTATGCCGTGACACAGTTAAGGCGATCGTTCATCGCTGATTACGTTGTCCTTGGTGGAGGCAATGTCAGACGCTTCGATACATTTCCGAAAGGCATCGAGCCGGGACGAAACGAAAACGCATTTCTTGGAGGAAAACGTTTATGGGAAACCAAAGAACGTGTGCGCGAACTGGAATGGCGCGTCCTCTGAGACGGCAAAATGTACATTCAGAGAATATTTGAGTCTTCTCGGGGTGTCCCATATCTACAAATCTCCTCGGAGCGGTCGTGAAAAGCTAGCTTGCCGCAAGCCACAAGGCCGATCTTGTCCGCAAGCCGCAGCGCACCTATAATCTAGCGTATCTCGGCTTCATTACAGCGGGCGAAAGTATTAATCGAATCCCAATCGTTCGGGCAGAATCCGGTCGCACCAAAATCACAGTTGCTGCGACGCTGGTGCGAAGCAAAAGAGGCAGCGGTTTTCATCGCTGCCTCTTTGTAACCTAACTGATTGGAGAAATCGAATCTAGAACTTCTTGATCAGCCGGACATACCAGAACCGTCCCAGGTCATCATAGAGGCTGCCCGGATAGCCGACGGAGTTGCCAAACTCGAACCCAAACGACTTTGGCGGGTCTTCACCGAAGACATTGTTCACACCCACCGTGATGGTGGAGTTGTTCAGGATAGTTTTCCAGCACGGCATGCTGTAAGCAACCGTAGGCGGCGCTTCCTTCTCTTTGCCTACCACTTCCTTGCCGCCCTTCGAGTACCCAGGTACCGGCGCCGCTTCCACCGGAGGGGTGAAGATCAGGCTGTAGGAAAGCTGCGCGTCTGTGAACCAGGTGGGATGCACCCAGTGCTGCTTCCAAAATCCATCAAACTGCTTGGCATAGAGCTGTTCCCGAAACCCATCGACCATATGCACGGTCGCATTTAAATCAATGTTGTGCGACGTCCAGTCGAGTTTTCCACGAAACCGGACGGCGTGCTTAGTGCCCGCCTATGTGCGAAACTATCAGATTCAAAGCCGTGGCAGAAAGGTATCGGGATGGATTGGCGACCGCGATTGGCAAGACAAGACGATATCCCGGCGTTAGAGAGACTCATTCCTGTTTCCGTCAGAACGCTTCAGGCCCCTCAATATTCTCCGGCGCAGATGGAGGCCGCGCTTGGCCCAGTGTTTGGTGTGGATAGACAGCTAATCCGTGATGGGACGTATTTCGTCGTTGAGCGTGACGGTCAAATCGTTGGCTGCGGAGGTTGGAGCCAGCGCAACTCGCTATTTGGAGGCGACAGTGGACGAGCCGGCGAGGATCCCTTGCTCAACCCCGAATGCGATTCAGCTCGCATAAGAGCTTTCTTCGTCCATCCGGAATGGGCACGTCGCGGCATCGGCCGTGGCATCCTGGCCGCGTGCGAATCGGCGATTCAGGCCGCGGGTTTTCGCTCGGCCGAGCTCGTGGCCACGCTCGCGGGCGAGGCATTTTACGCTGCCTTTGACTATTCCGCCGCCGAGCGATACGAAATTCGGATGTCGGCCGATCTTACTTTGCCAGTGGTCCGTATGACGAAGCACTTCGACGTCATCCAATCAATGAACAAAATTTAAAGGGTGTAGGAGCAACGGCTAATTCCGCCTTTTCCCGAAATGACTCAAACATCCCACGAAGGTACACAAGAATAAGCATTCTGTGCCAGGGAGGGGACTCGAACCCCTAAGGATTTCTCCACCAGATCCTAAGTCTGGCGCGTCTGCCAATTTCGCCACCCTGGCTATGGAATTTTAGATTGTAGATTTCAGATTTGCGATTGCAACAACAGCAAAGCCAGCCAACGCCCGCCGCGCTTCTCCCTCCGCCTCTCCCTCAGGGAGAGGATTGAGGCGCGCACCCTGGTAGAAGAAGTCCCGCGTTGTGTCGCTAGACAACTCGCAAAACTGCCGAGCGGCTCCAGGTCGGCTACGGATTTCCAATCCAGATTCCAACCAGAAAGACCAACACTCCTCCGACAGTCACTTGAAATGCCGCGCGGAGAAAGGGGGTATCCATAAACCGTTTTCGGATCCAGCTGATGACCAAGAGTTCAATTGCCACGATCACAACGGCAATGGCCGTAGCAGTTCGAACATCTGGAATCAAATATGGCAACCTGTGACCGATTCCTCCTGCCGTTGTCATCAGTCCGCAGACGACTCCACGCAGCAAACGTTTGCCGCGGTATCCGGCGGCGACAAGCTTTTGCGCTTTACCGTTGCGCATGAAGAAGGTAGCAACAAAGATTGCCGATCAAGCGATTAAATAATATGACGTCGCTCACTGGCTTGCTCTGCAAATGGCCGCTCATTCGCCAAATTCGGGAGCGCGCCGACGGCACGGGGCTCGAGGCGATGTCGGACAAGACGCGCGCGATGCACGCGCGGATCGACGACGCGCAAGTGGCGCGATCGATTTGCCCGTACTGCGGTGTCGGTTGCGGCCAGCTCATTTATCACAAGAACGGGAAACTGATTTCGATCGAAGGAGACCCGGAGAGTCCGATTAGTCAGGGCAATCTTTGTCCGAAAGGCGCGGCTTCATTTCAGCTGCTCACGCACAATCGCCGTGAGACAAAAATGAAATATCGAGCGCCGAAGGCGAAAGAATGGACGGAAATTTCGCTGGATCGCGCGATGGACATGGTGGCGGATCGCGTCTGGGAATCACGCAAGCGCACCTTCGTACGCAAGAAAGACGGCTCACCGATCAATCACACCACTGCTATTTGTCATCTCGGCGGCGCCACGCTTGATAACGAGGAAAATTATCTGATCAAAAAACTTTTCACCGGAGGCCTGGGGATGGTCTGTGTGTCCAACCAGGCCCGGATATGACATAGCAGCACGGTGCCCGGTCTGGGCACCTCCTTCGGCCGGGGCGGAGCTACGACTGCGCAACAAGATCTCGCCAATGCCGATTGCATTCTAATCGAAGGCTCCTCAATGGCCGAAGCGCACCCGGTGGGGTTCCGCTGGGTGATGAAAGCCAGGGAGCGCGGCGCGACTATCATCCATGTCGATCCACGATTCTCCCGCACGAGCGCGCTGGCCGACATCTGGGTGCCGATTCGCGCCGGGAGCGACATCACGTTTCTCGGCGCAATCATCCATCACGTCATCGAGAACGAACTTTTCTTCCGCGATTACGTCGTGCACTACACGAATGCATCCTGCATTTTACGCGATGAGTACGGGGACCCTGAAGATAACGCGGACGGTTATTTCTCCGGCTGGAACGAAAGCCGGCGCGCCTATGAGATGGAAAGCTGGCAATACAAGGGCGAGGGGCTGAGTTATCCGGAACGCGACTTTTCGCTGCGAGATCCACAATGTGTTTTTCAGAAGCTGAAACGCCATTTCGCGCGCTACACGCCGGAAATGGTCGAGAAAGTCTGCGGCATCCCGCCATCACTCTTTCACAAAGTTGCGGACACACTCGTTAGGGCATCGGGCCCGGACAAAACGGGGGCGATTTGTTATGCAGTCGGTTGGACGCAACACTCCAAAGGCGTGCAGATCATTCGCACCGCCTCGATCCTGCAATTGTTGTTAGGCAACATCGGCCGGCCCGGCGGCGGCATTCTCGCCTTGCGCGGCCACGCTTCAATCCAGGGCTCGACCGATATCCCCACGCTCTATGACATTTTACCCGGTTATCTGGCGATGCCGCGCGGCGGAACTGAGGAGACGCTGCAAAAATATCTCGACGCGCACACGCTGAAGACGGGACTCTGGTCGAACACGCCCGCCTATTTCGTTAGCTTGTTAAAGGCCTACTACGGCAAATGCGCGACTGCGGAAAATGATTTCGGTTACAATTGGCTCCCAAAAATCACCGCCGACCATTCCTTCTTCGAATACCTCTATGACATGGCCGACGGGAAAGTGGAGGGGATGTTTTTGATCGGGCAGAATTCGGCTGTGGGCGCACCCAACACTCGTTTCCAGCGACGGTCGATGGCGAAACTAAAATGGTTTGTCGTGCGCGACATGGTGGAAACCGAGCCGGCCAGGTTTTGGCACGATTCGGCTGAAATCGAGCGCGGCGAATTGAAAACAGAAGAGATTGAGACGGAAGTCTTTTTCTTTCCCGCCGCTGGCCATGCGGAAAAAGCGGGCGCGTTCACGAACACGCAACGCCTGCTGCAATGGCGCGAGAAAGCGGTCGATCCTCCGGGCGATTGCCGATCCGAGGCATGGTTCATTCATCAGCTCGCCTTGCGCTTGATCACAAAAGCAAAGGCGTCCGACGATCCGATGGACGAGCCGTTGCGCGCGCTCGATTGGTGGTTTCCGGAAGACAAGCTCGGCGAGCCGAAAATGGAAGCGGTGCTTGCGGAGATCAACGGTTGGAAAACAGAGGTGCAATCAAACG
>QHOJ01000320.1:2122-2584 GCA_003218735.1 Verrucomicrobiota bacterium | reverse complement strand
CGCCATCGCGCACGCGGGCGAGCCATTTCGCGCGTTCGGCCACAGTTTCTCCTTTTGTCTTTGCCTTGAGGGCCGCAGTTCTTTTTTCAAAAACGTTGTAAAGAAGCTTCTCCGGCGCATTTCGCCCGTAAATTTCTTGAATCGATTTCAACAGCTCAAGCGTGAATTGATTGCTATCGGTCGGGAACAGATCGTGGGTCCGACGGGTGAGCCGGTAAACCATTTCAGGCCGGCCCATTTTCTGGGGGCGGCGCCAGGTATCCAGATACCCATCACGATGAAGAGTGAGGCAGTGCTGCTTGATGCCCATGTAGCTCATCTTCATTTTTCCGACCAGCTCGTTAACGGACATGCCTTTGGTCCTCTTGAGCGAGTTAAGGATTTCCAGCCGCTGGGTGCGGCCAATTTCTGCGATTAAACGTTGGTTCATGGCTGATAAAAAATCGAAGTGTAGACTTTACA
>QHOJ01000320.1:1468-2110 GCA_003218735.1 Verrucomicrobiota bacterium | reverse complement strand
CAAGGATTGACCAAAAGAAGCTTCCCTAAGAACGGGTCGCCCTGCTTTAACGAAAGGGAAGCGGAACCAGTTCCACCGGAGTTGACACCGCTGCATCAGAGTCCTTCGAAGCGAAAGCATCCAGGTTAGCGCCGGGCGTATTGAAGCCGCGTTTGACATACGCAAGCGCGATTTCTTTCCCAAGTCTCTCACTGCGCACTGCGCTTGTGATCCAGCCGGCCTCTTTGCCCTTGTCGGATGGGCGAGCGAGTTTCATTCCTGGCAGAAGCAGCCCGTCGTGCAACGAAATCAAGCCGCATAATCGCTTGTTCGTTTGGCCCGACATTTTGATTCGTGAGATCACTTCCTGGCCAATGTAACAACCCTTCTCGTAATCGACGGTGCGCTCTTCCAGGTTCGCTTCGATTGGAATGATCTCTTCGGTCAACTCACGCCCCCAGCGAGGAATGCCGTATTCAATGCGAAAAATCTCGGCGGACGCGGCATCGAAAAAGCGAAGTATTGACGATAATCGTTGCGAAACAGCATCATGGAACGCTGAATCGGTCCATATATCCCAGCCCGCCTCAGCAAAGCGGCGGGTGGACACGAGCCGCCGGCTGTCCTTTATGTCCGGCGCGGCGCGCGATAAGACGTGAAAGA
>QHOJ01000320.1:0-1416 GCA_003218735.1 Verrucomicrobiota bacterium | reverse complement strand
GCAGTCGGGCGCAGCCGAAAGAAAAAGATGGGCGTTCAATTTGCCCTTCGCGTTGAGCACGCACGCTTCAATTGCAGTTGATTCAGTAGCCTTGCGCACATCGTTCGTAATCTGTCCATTCAGAAAACGGACACGGTCGCTCCCCGCAATCCGAAGCTTTGTGCGTTCGGACAAATCAAAGAACCCGCCGTCAGAGGTCGGAAGCGAGACCGTCGTCATTCTTTGGATACAGGCTGCTTTAGTAGTCGCCGGCCGCGGCGCAATAGCTGGCCGAGAAAGCCGCGACGCAGTTGTGCTTTCTCTTTTAGCTCTCTGTTCGGCGAAGTCGACACCGCAACATCTCCAGTTCTACTATCGCCATTCTCTTGCGTGGGTCCTGGCTCTTCCAAACCAGCTAAAGAAGGCGTGGACTCCAAAGCCGGGGCGACTGAGCCTGCCTCACCTTGTGCGTCCGGCATGGCTGTTTGGGTCTCTCCCTGAGCGGCCGAACGAGTCTCGGGAAGATATTTTCGCGCAACCGCAGAGTAGTCCTCGTCGCCGTGTCCCGATTGCAGTTGCTCAAGCAGCTGATCGCGCGCAACGGCGGCCACTCCCAGGTCAAGATGATGGGACAAGCCAAGTTGATTGGCGATCTCCATGTCTTTGAGCATGTGCTTGACGGAAAAGTGCGGCCCAAAGTCGTGCTCGATCATTTTGGGCACTTTCATTGCCAGGGTCGTGGAATAGCTGGCGTTGCCTTGCATGGCTTCGACGAAACTGTCGAATGGCAAACCCAAGGCTCGGACCAGGGCGAGGGCTTCCGCCGCTGCTTGGACGCTCGCTGCCGTGACCATGTTGGTTGCGATTTTGATCGCAGTCGCCCGGCCGATGACGCCGATCTCGATAATTTGTTTGCCACTCGCCTCGAGGACCGGACGCGCATCCCGTAATGCCTCATCACTTCCGCCCACGTAATAAACCAGTTCGCCTTTTTCCGCCGCAACCTTACTGCCGGTGAATGGCGCTTCGACAAAGCGGGCGCCGCGACGTTCGACAATCTCCGCGGCAGCGCGCATTGAATCGGGCGCGACAGTGGAATGCGCAATTACGACGTGCCGCGATCCAAGCTTTTCGCTCAAGCGCTCTACGGTCTGTAGCAAAGCCTCGTCATCAGAGACAAAGATCTGCAAGAAATCGCAAATCTCAGCCAGTTCCGCTGTCGAACCGACAAAATTTGGAACAGGACGCGGTGTGCGGTTCCACACGAAAACCTGAAATCCTTTTTGGCGCAGGTTCGTGCTCACCGCGCGGCCGATAATTCCGAGGCCGATTACTCCAATAATTTTTCGATTTGGGCCGAACATACGAAGTCAAACGCCCTGGGGGGATGGTCGATACTTCGGTGAAGGTCAAATTGCGGGCAAAAACGCCCGGAGG
>QHOJ01000005.1:517-7446 GCA_003218735.1 Verrucomicrobiota bacterium | reverse complement strand
CGCAATTTTGCAAGGCCGGCACCTTCGCCGTCTCGCGCCGAAACACGTGGCCGCGCTTTGCATCGTCGGATTCAGCGCTGCGCTGGCGCTTCTCTGGGGAATCACTTTCACCGCACAAATGCAGTCGCCACCATGAATCTTTTCTGCGTCGGGTTGAGCCATCACACCGCGGACGTGGAAACGCGCGAGCGTTTTGCCGGCCATGCTGAGACCGATTGCATTGTGCGCGGTGCAGGTTGCACGGAAGCGTTGTTGCTCACGACCTGCAATCGTGTCGAAGTTTATGCCGCGTCGGAAAAACGTGTATCGACGGATGAGATTGCGCGCTGTCTCGCACGAAACATCGAGAATGATCACAACGAATATGCGCCGCCATTTTATCGCTACGAAGACGAAAAGTGAGTGCAGCATCTTTTTTGTGTTGCGTCGGGGCTCGATTCAATGGGTGTGGGCGAGAGCGAGATTCTCGGTCAGGCGAAAAAGGCGTACGAATCGGCGAGAAAATCGGGCGCGGCCGGGCCCTGGCTGCATCGCTTGTTTCAACGCGCTTTTCGGGTGGCAAAGCAGGTTCGAACGCACACTGAAATTACGCGCGGCCCGGTATCGGTTGGATCGGTCGCGGTCGATCTTGCACAACGAATTTTTGGCCAACTCAGCAATTGCAAAGTGCTTGTGCTCGGCGCGGGCGAAACTAGCGAGCGGACGGCCCGGGCGCTCGTTTCACGCGGTGTGACGGACTTGCGTGTAAGCAATCGTTCGACGGATCGCGCGCAGGAACTAGCCCGGCTCGTGGGTGGACGAGGTGTTCGATTCGATGAATGGCCGCAGCAATGCCGCGAGATTGATATCCTGATTACATCGACATCTTCGGAAACGGCGCTGCTTACGCCAGAAAGTCTCGCGCCAATGCTGCGCAATCGCGTCGATCGTCCGCTTTTCATCATCGACATCGCGGTGCCACGTGATGTCGATCCAAGCGTAAACGAAATGCACGGCGTCTATCTGTACGACATCGATTCTTTGCAATCAGTCGCGGAGCAATCCCTCGCGCTTCGCCGCGAGCAAATCAGCGTTGCCGAAGCGATCATTGCTGAACACGTCGCGGATTTTGGCAAATCGATTTCCGATAAATTGAATTGCAAGGCGCCGAGTACCGAGCATCGAGCGTTGGGGGAAACACAGCTACACACTTCGGAATTGTGACGAGGGAAGCCAACGGCTTCCCCTACAGAATACCGACGCTACATTTGTCGGGATGGTCAATAAGATCGTAATCGGAACGCGTGGCAGCGATCTGGCGCGTGCCCAGGCGCGGCTGGTCGAACAGGCATTGCGGGAAAAATGGCCGGATCTTTCGATTGAAACAAAAATCGTCCGGACCAAAGGGGATGAACCGCGTTCGCGATCTGGAGCGTCGCCCCATGGTCGAAAAGGATTATTCACTGCGGAAATCGAGAAGACGCTGCTTGCGGGAGATGTCGATCTTGCCGTGCACAGCGCTAAGGATTTGCCGAGCGAATTGACTGCTGACACAGAGATCGCAGCGGTTCTATCGCGCGCGCAACTGGATGACGTGCTGGTTGCAAAACGGCCGGGAGGCTTAGTGGCGCTTCGGGAAGATGCAACGATCGCGACCGGCAGTGTACGGAGGAAACATCAGCTCGCCTGGAAACATCCAGGGCTCGTGTTTGTCGATCTTCGTGGCAATGTGCCGACTCGGTTGCGCAAACTGAGCGGCTGGGCCTCTCGCTGACGCAGCCCGAAATCAGTTTCGAAAGCCGGCAGTTCTTTGGCGAGGTCCTCCCGCGCGAAAGTTTTCTCCCCGCAGGCGGACAAGGAGTCATCGCCCTCCAAATTCGCGCAGGGGATGAAGGGATGAGAGCGATTGTCGGTTCCGCAAACGATCACGAGATGCTGCTTTGTTTGCGAGCCGAACGGGAGTTTTTGCGTTTGTTGCAAGGCGACTGCAATTCGCCGGTTGCCGTTCTGGCGACGATCGAAAACGGCATGATGAAATTGCGCGCTCAAGTTTTCGATCAACCATCGGTGGCGCCACGCGAAGCCAGAGTTGAAGGAACATGTGACGATGGCGAGGGTTTGGCTGGGGAGCTGTTGCGGCAAATCAATGGAGAGCAAGAGTAAGAGCAAAAGCAAAGACGAGGACGGAAAGGTTTATCTCGTTGGCGCGGGACCGGGCGATCTTGGTTTGGTCACCTTGCGCGCAAAGGAGTGCATCGAGCAGGCGGACGTGATCGTTTATGATCATCTGGCGAATCCGGAAATGCTCGGCTGGGCGCGGGATAACGCGGAAATAATTTATGCTGGAAAAAAAGCGGGCGAACACTCCCTGAGCCAGCAAGAAATCAACGCGCTCCTGGCCAAGAAAGCGCGCGAAGGAAAACAGATTGTCCGGTTAAAAGGCGGCGATCCATTTGTTTTTGGGCGAGGCGCTGAAGAAGCGAAGGCCATTGTCGATGCCGGAATTGAATTTGAGATTGTGCCAGGGATTACTTCGGCCATTGCCGGTCCGGCTTACGCAGGAATTCCAGTGACGCACCGGTCCGAGAATTCGCACGTCACATTTTTTACCGGACACGAAGATCCGGCGAAGACCGAAAGCGCGATTGATTACGCCGCGTTAGCGAAACTGGGCGGTACGCAAGTAATGTTGATGGGCGTGGAACGTCTTGAAGCGATTACGAGTGAAATGCTCAAACAAGGTGTGCGGGAGGATTTGCCTGTGGCGCTGGTTCGCTGGGCAACCACCGGACGCCAGGAAACGTTGACGGGAACGTTGCGAAACATCGCAGAGCGGGCTCTCGATCGTGGTTTCGAACCGCCAGCGGTCGCGGTGTTTGGCGAGGTTGTTGCCTTGCGGGAAAGCTTGAATTGGTGTGAGAAAAGGCCGCTTTCCGGGAAACGGATTGTCGTGACGCGGACGCGAAAACAGGCGAGCGCGCTAAGCAGCAAGCTGCGTGCGCTCGGCGCAGATGTCCTGGAGTTGCCAACGATTCGGATCGAGCCGCCGAGCGATTTGCGCGCGTTCGCGGAATTGGTGCAGGACGCGCACACTTACGACTGGATCGCTTTCACAAGCGCAACTGGCGTCGAGGCGTTCTTCGAGATTTTTTTCAAGCTCTACGACGACGCCCGCGAGATCGGCGGCGTGCGGATCGCCACCATCGGCCCGGCTACCGCGCAGCGGGTGAAGGATTTTCATCTGCATGTCGATCTTCAACCAGACGAATTCGTCGCCGAAGCGGTCGTGCGGGAGTTTCGAAAACAGGGTGACGTGGAGAATTTGCGAATTCTGCTGGTGCGCGCGGAAAAGGCACGGGATGTCCTTCCAAAAGAACTCTCAACTTTGGGGGCAATCGTGGACGAAGCGTTCGCTTATCGGACGGTCCCGGAAACACGCGACACTACCGGCGCACGCCGGCAGCTGCTAGAGCAAGGGGCCGATCTCATCACGTTCACCAGTTCCTCGACCGTCGAAAATTTTCTCGCGCTTGGATTGCCGTGGCCGAAAGGAATGCAAATCGCAAGCATCGGCCCGATCACGTCCAAAACTGCGCGCGATTGCGGTTTAAAGATCGACATCGAGGCGCGACGACACGACATCGACGGCTTGTTAGAAGCGGTCCGTGAATTTTTTGCTGCAAAAGACGTCAGCGAACAGCGGTCTTAGGAGGCGGGTACGTTTTCACAGGGAATTTGACTCGCTCGCTCACGCTACCTCGCCCATTCGGGGCTTCCTGTCTATGTCGCTCGCGTCCCCGCGGCTCCATTCTAGGAGACGCTAATCGTTCGACAAATGGCGTCTGACACAGACGCCTTATAATTCACGCTTTGGAGCGTGATGGCTTCTTGTTTTTCGCAATCCGCCGGTTCCGCAATCCAAATTGTCAGGATGGATTAAACCGGAATTTCGTTCGGCCACGTTTCGCGTTGGCTTTCGCTTTGCGGCGGCTCTTTTGATTTGGTGTCTCGAACGCACGCAGGCGCCGGACCTCCTCGAGAATGCCCTCTGCATCCAGCTTGTTTTTCAGCCGCTTTAATGCGCGATCGACGGGTTCACCTTTACGAACGATCACTTCTGGCATCAATAATCACTCCTGTCCTGAATTAAAATCCCTTGCTTGACCGGGCCGAGCCTACTCGGGCGAGGCAAGTTCGTCAACTTTGATGAATCGACGGCAAAAGGCCCAAAACCACGGCTACCCCTAGCTGCCCGCCCTACCAACGCGCGAAGGTAGGCGCGTCACTTCCGCTTCCGGCGCGCTACGACGAGACCGCCGTGCGCGCCGTCGTTCTGCCACTTCCCATTACCGAGCAGCCGGATTGGCTGCGGCGGCTTTTTGCGTGATTTCGCGCCGCAGGGCGGTGGCACTGCCACCGCGGGCGCGAGTCCACCAGAGGACAATGGGCGAAGCGATAAAGATTGAGGAGTAAGTTCCGACTACTACGCCGATAATAATGGCAAGCGAAAAGTCGCGCAGCACCGCGCCGCCAAAGAAAAACAAGCAGAGAATCGGGATAAGCGTCACGGTGCTTGTAAGAATTGTGCGACTCAGTGTTTGGTTGATGCTTGAGTTCATGATTTCCTCGATCGTACCGCGCCGGCCACTGGCCAAACCTTCCCGGATCCGGTCGTAAACAACGATCGTGTCGTTGATTGAATAGCCAGCAATCGTCAGGACCGCGCCAACCATAGTGAGAGTGAGCTCGCGGTCGAGGAGCGAGAACATACCGACTGTGATGAGGACGTCGTGCAAAAGGGCGACAATCGCCCCAACGGCGAAGGAAAGCTCAAAGCGAAAAGTTACGAAGATTAAAATTCCCAGGATGCCAAGGCCGAGCGCAACCAGCGAATTTCTCGCAAGTTCACCACCCACGAGCGCGCCGACTCGCTCCGATCCTTCCACCTTAAAGGCCGCGTTTGGCATCGATTGTGTGATCTGTTTTGCCACCTTGTCACTCGTGTTCAACGGCGTGCGTACGGTGATGTAACTCTTGCCGCCCTGAGCCGACTCCTGAATCGATGCGTCGGCAAAGCCAATCGGCTTCAGGGCGTCACGAACTTGTCCGATGTCGATCTTGCTCGGCGCGCTCAACGTCACCAAGTCGCCGCCTTTGAAATCGACACCGAAGTTGCGATCGCCACGCTTATAAAATGCCATCGCGCCAGCCAGGAGCAGCGCTAGCGAACACATGCAGGCGATGAAGCCTTTGCCGAGGAAATTGATGTTCTTCGATGAAATCAAATGCAACATCGAGACGCGCTTCAATCGCCCCGTATCGACAAACCAACCGAGAAAATTCCGGCCGACGATGAGGGCCGTGAACAACGAGGCCAAAATTCCGAGCGTAAGTGAGATAGCGAAACCCTTAACCGGCCCGCTCGCTTTCCAAAATAGAATCAGCGCCGTTATCAACGTCGTCACGTTAGCGTCAAAGATGGAGCTAAAAGCTTTCTCATAAGCTGCTTTCATGGCGATCTTGAGCGATTTTCCGAGAGCCATTTCTTCGCGCAATCGTTCGTAAATGAGCACGCTCGCGTCCACCGACAGGCCGATGGTCAAAATGATGCCGGCAATTCCCGGAAGCGTGAGGACGAATCGGAACATGGTAAGTGCTCCGATCAACACGATGAGGTTGATGATGAGCGCAAGATTTGCGACGAGGCCGGGAATTTTATAGTAAACCGCTACAGAGACGAGGGTGATGGCCAGTCCGACTAATCCGGCGAGAATGCTCGCCCGAATCGAATCCATCCCGAGCGTAGGCGAAACGCTGCGCTCTTCTTCAATGCTCACTGGCGTTTGTAATGGGTTCTCCAGTACGCTAGCGAGACCGCGCGCCTCCTGCTCACCGAACTTTCCGGTGATGATCGCATCGCCGCCGTAGATGGCATCGCGAATCACCGGGGCAGACTGAATGACTCCATCGAGAACAATGGCGAAGCGGTGACCTTTGTATTGCTCGGTGATCTGTCCGAATTTCTTGGCGCCTTCGCTGTCGAACTTCAACTGCACCGTCCAACCCTCGTTGCCGTAGTAAGCATTGGATGCTGAAACGCGGTCGCCGCCGAGGTCGGCTTTCTTTTTGACAAGTAACCGCTCCTCCGTCGGTTTTTCATTTCCTTCGCCGGGATGTTTGTAAACTTCGATGCGGTACTCCGGCGGGATCACTTCCTTGCCGGCATCGATCGCGCGCAACCGTTCGCCGCTATCCGGATAAACCAGGCGAAACTCGAGCTTGGCCACGCGCGAGAGTTGATCCCGTGCTTCCTGAATTTTTGCGGTGTCGAGTCCCGGAATCTGGACGAGAATCCGATCGCTCCCCACCGGACTGATGATCGGTTCGCCTCCGCCGAAGTAATCGACGCGTTTGCGAATGACCTCGACTGCCTGGTCGAGCATGGCTTTATTGATCGTCTTATCGCCAGGCACGAGCCGGATGAGAAAGGAAGTTCCGCCTTGGATATCGAGACCGAGCGCGATCTTTTTCTGCGGCGGCCAGATCGTGACGACGCTGAACACAACGAGCAAAACCGTTAGCGTTAAAGCGAGCAACCGTTTCCGCAGTCCCTGGTCAGTCGCAAAATACCAGCCGAAGAGGAGCAGCATCACCAATCCGATAAAGAATGTAAGCGCGGGAGTCATCGTATTTTCGATTTGCTCATTGTTCTTGACGTTTTAACTCTTCAACGCGTCAACTCTGCGTCGACAGGACAGTAGTGATCGCCGATTTTTCCATTTCGATCTTCACGTTATCGGCCACCTTTACGATCACAGTGGTCTCCTTCACGTTAGAGATGAGGCCGTGAATGCCACCGTTCGTCACGACGCGATCGCCCGTCTTTAAACTCGAGACCAATTTTTGCTGCTGTTCCTGGCGTTTTTTCTGCGGCCGGAACATCACAAAAT
>QHOJ01000005.1:0-485 GCA_003218735.1 Verrucomicrobiota bacterium | reverse complement strand
ACCGGGACCACTGGGAGGGGGACTTTGTGCCTGTGCTAGGAAAACGTGGAGCATATTGCAGGGATCGGAGAGCGCACCTTAAACCCGATAGCGGCTGCTGCAATTTCTTCTTTGCCGGTTGTTGTAGAGGCGCGTGTCCTCACGCGCAGATCTAACCGTGCGGCTGAGGACAGCCGCCGCTACACCGTCGCAAGATCGGCGTCCCGCGTCTTGTAATTTGAAACAAAACGCTTTCGAAATTCGTTGAACGTTCCGTTGTCTATTGCGGCGCGCGCTTGCCTCATCAGATCGAGATAAAAATGCAGGTTGTGCAATGTGATCAGCCGCAACCCGAGAATTTCTTCGGCCTTAATAAGATGGCGAACATATCCACGGGCAAATTCGCGACAGGTTGGACATGCGCAGTTTTCTTCGATCGGACTCTTGTCCAGCGCGAACTGAGCGTTTTTCAAGTTGAGCGTGCCTGTCGATGTAAACGCGGTTCC
>QHOJ01000319.1:1431-2789 GCA_003218735.1 Verrucomicrobiota bacterium | reverse complement strand
AGAAGGACAAGGACCATGTCTCGAGCTTATTTGGAGATTACGTCGATTCGGCCGGCAACGTAGTTGTGCCCAACGTTGACGTAGCGAAGGATCCGAAACCGGCCGGCGCTCATTTCAGAGGGACGCCGATGCCTTATTTTATGCGGATCGTTTCCGGGACAGGAATGCATGCCGGTTATTTGCCAGGTTATCCCGCGTCGCACGGGTGCATCCGGATGCCTGAATTTATGGCGGAAAACTTTTTCAAATCTGTATCGACCGGGACCCCAGTGACGATTACAAATTAGATTCCCCTGGGGTCAGCATCTGGGCTTGCAGAAAATTCGTGCCAGCGGCATTCTCATCATTCTGCCGGTCGAAATATGATCATCATCGCGCAACCGAACGCCACTGAGGAACAAATCCAGCGGCTCGTCACTCGCGTCCGCGAATTCGGCCTGGACGCGCAAATCAGCCGAGGCGCATCACGCGTGATCATCGGTGTGATTGGGCCTGAAGCTCTCCTTCGCGAAAAACCGCTCGCCGCCATGCCTGGCGTCGAAGCAATCGTTCCCGTGCTAAAGCCGTACAAGCTCGCTTCACGCGAATCCCGCGGAGCCTCGTCGGTATCAATTGGTGGCGTGCCAATTGGCGGAAATGAGGATGTTGTTCTGATTTCTGGTCCATGTTCGGTCGAAAGCAGAGAGCAGATTTTGTCAATCGGAGAAATCGTCAAAAAATCAGGCGCAAAAATTCTGCGCGGCGGTGCATTCAAACCGCGCACTTCGCCGTACAGTTTTCAGGGCTTGCGCGAGGACGGCCTTCGGTTTCTCGCTGAAGCGCGCGCGGGAACCGGCCTGCCGGTGATCACCGAAATCATGGATCCGCGCGATCTGTCCGTGATTGAAAAATACGCGGACTGTCTTCAGGTGGGCACGCGTAACATGCAGAACTTTTCACTCTTGAAAGAGGTGGGCCGCAGCAGATTGCCTGTTCTGCTCAAGCGCGGATTCAGCGCCACGATCAACGATCTGATCATGAGTGCTGAGTACATTCTGAGCGAGGGCAACATGAACGTGGTCCTCTGCGAGCGTGGTATTCGCACCTTCGAGACGGCGACACGCTACACGCTCGATCTCAGCGCCGTTCCGCTCTTGAAATCCAAAACACATTTGCCGGTAATTGTCGATCCAACCCACGCGATCGGACTGCGTAAATTTGTTCCGCAAATGTCCCTCGCTGCGCTCGCTGCCGGCGCGGACGCACTCATGATTGAAGTACACGATTCCCCGGAGCTGGCTAAAAGCGACGGCGATCAAGCACTCACGCCGGAAATTTTCGCCGACCTTGTTCCGCGCCTCCGGGCCGTGGCCACAGCC
>QHOJ01000319.1:0-1332 GCA_003218735.1 Verrucomicrobiota bacterium | reverse complement strand
AAGCCAATTGCGCACAAACTTCGAGCAATCGAGAGAGCGCAATGGCCGGCGCAGTTTTCGCACGTGGTAGAGCCGGCGCAGGCTTTTCTACTCGCCGCTATCGCGTCCAAGATTAACAAGACGATCTGGGTCCTCTGTCCGAGCGTCCATTCCCAGGAATTGCTCTATGAAAGTTTGCTCAACTGGCAGCCGAACGCGCTTTTTCTGCCAGAAGCGGAATTCGCCGCGATCGAAAATATTCTGCCAGACCCCGAGATCGCGGCGGAACGACTCGCAGTGCTCACGCAACTTGAGCGCAAGCAGTCCCCGCAGCTAATCATCGTAACACGCGCCAGTCTCGATCAAGCCTCTCCCAGACCCAGCGCGCTTCAAACTGCCCTCGTTCAGCTTCGACGCGGAACCAACGAGGAAATGGAGCGTATCCTCGGACAGCTCGCCGGAGCCGGTTATGAACGCGTAGCTCAAGTCACAGCGCGCGGACAATTCGCAGTGCGCGGCGGAATTGTTGATCTTTATTCGTGGCAAGCGCCGTTACCGTTGCGCCTCGAATTTTTCGGCGACGAAATTGAATCTTTGCGCGAGTTCGACATCGATACCCAGACTTCGGTGCGTGATTTAAATTCCGCTGATATTTTGCTCGGAGCGGTGGATGATGAAAGTGGCATCGTCCGCGATTATCTGGCACGCGATGATCTTCAGATCGACATCGAGCCGGACAAAAATTCCAGCGCTCGCATTCAAATCAGCGAAGCCTGGATTGAAGTCGGTCCAGAGGATTTCAGTGGCGCGTTTCAAGATTCCGAAATTGGCGAATTCGCAATCGGTGATCTCATGCTCCTGGAAGCAAAACGCGCACAATTTGCCGCGCGCTTGAGCGAATGGCGCACGAACAAAGCAAAGATCGTTATTTATTTCCAGACCGAGGGCGAGATCGAGCGTTTTCGTGAAATCATGGGCGAGAAGGATGCGCTTGACGATGTCGATCTTGTCGAAGGCACTCTCGCCCGCGGATTTTGTTTCCCGGTCGCCAATCTTGTCGTGCTCTCGGCCGCGGAATTATTCGGAAGGTTGGCCGCCCATGGGCGCCGGCGATTGCGACGCGCAGAACGCCATCGTGCGCAGATCGATTTTAGCGAACTCACCGAAGGCGATTTCGTTGTGCACCTCGAGCACGGCATCGGAAGATTCCTCGGGCTGCAAAAATTTGGTCGGGCGGCACCTGAGCCTGTCCTGAGCGCAGTCGAAGGAGGCGCGCCGGAGAACGATGGGGGGGACCATGAGTATGGCGAGGTGCTTGCAATCGAGTTTGCTGATGAAGCGAAGCTCTATGTT
>QHOJ01000318.1:538-3018 GCA_003218735.1 Verrucomicrobiota bacterium | reverse complement strand
CAACCCCAGCACTTTCACTGACAGCTCGTCATCTTCCTCTAGCACCATAACATTATCGGGGGTGATATTCCGGTGGAGTATTCCGGCTGAGCTCGCTGCTTCCAAGCCAGCAGCGATCTGCTGTGCGATGTTCAGCGCATCGAGTGTTTCGAGGCCGCCGCTCCGCATCGTACGCGCGGCGACGGTTTCGCCATCGCAAAACTCCATCGCATACAGATAGCGGTCGTTGATCACCTCGAGCGGGAAGATGGAGGCCACATTGCGGTGCCGAATGTCTTTTGCGATCAGAACTTCGCCCTCGAATTGCTCGCGCGATTGTTCAGTGGGAAATGCGCCTTTGGGAATTACGGAAAGCGCGGCATAGCAGCGTAGTGCGTGATTGAACGCTTTCCGCCAAGTCCAATCCCCTTCTGTGGCAGGCTGAACGACGGTTCCGGTCTGATCTTCAAGAACAGTATAGTGGCCTAAGGTGTCCACGATTCGTGTCCTTCCTCAACGATCCCCTTTTTTGCCATTTGAGTAAGCGCACTCGTCATTCTGATTTGCAAGGGAATTCATGCTGCGCCTCAGAGCAAAAAGATCGGCAGCCTCTTGGAAAAGACTAGACAGTACGCCCAAGGCAACGAGGCCGGAGCGTTTACAACAACTACACATTCTGTTCGGCTTCACAGTGACAGTCGTGATTTGGATTGTGCCGCCGGAGCTTTTGGATACACGGCAACCGTGATAGACCGAATTTCCCCCGCCAGTATGAAGAATGCAAATCACGCCACGATTGTGAACTTCCTCGCGACGCAAAACAGGTCCGAGAAATTACTGGCGATTTGATTTCGACCAACCTTTATATGAGCGATTAGTCCAGCCAGGCGAGCGTCTGTACCAATTAATTCGCAATAGCGAAGCGTGCACACCTCTGCCGGGAACTGGAAACTGGTTTTGCATCTCAGGTGCGACGATGGACGCGCTCGCAATTTTCAGTGGAGCGGCTGGCCGGCACCTGGTAGAGTTTACGGTCAGCTACCCGGTTCTGTCACTTGAGGGGACTGCGTCCGCCCTAAAGCGGGACTGGAATTGGGCAGGCGGTGGCCGCGGAGGGGCCACTCACTTGCAAGAATAGCGCGATGACAACCTGATGGAGGTGATCAGTCGACCATGCATCATATGAAATATAATGCCGGCCCGTTTGTACAAAGCCATAAACGCGCGGCAGATCGACGCGGTGGATACGCTTGAAAAAAACCCGGTCGCCGCTACTATTTACGATTACTTAGATGGCGGGCGACGTTCTTCCTGACGATCTGGATTTCGGGCAGACAATTCTAATTCCGCGATTTGCGCCTACGCAGAAAATCTTTCGGCGTTACACCTTACAGAAAATCCTCGGTGGCGGCGGCATGGGGGTAGTTTGGCTCGCCCGAGATGACCAACTGGAAACCTTAGTCGCGCTCAAGGTTCTTCCCGACGCCTTATGCCACGATCGTGCATCACTCGAGGCTCTAAAACTTGAAACAAAGCTGGGTCTTCGGCTGGCGCACCCGAACATTGTACGAATTTACGATTTTCAGCAGGACGACAACGCGGCTGCTATCTCGATGGAATACGTGGACGGAGTCACCCGCGCTTAACTATGCGCACACACGCAGAAAAATCGTGCACCGCGATTTGAAGCCGCGCAACCTGATGTTGAACAGTGAAGGGGAGCTGAAGATTGCTGACTTCGGCATCTCCCGCAGCATCAGCGAATCCATGATCATGGTGACGGGGAAGTTGGGTTCGACGGGCAGTCCTCATTACATTAGCCCACAGCAATGGGATGGAGATCAGCCGACTCCATTGGATGACATCTACTCGGTAGGTGCGACGTTATATGAGCTGTTAACCAGTAAACCACCGCTCTTAGGCGTAGTGGACCGGCAACGGGTCTATTCGAATATCCCGCCACCGATGTGGCGGCGCAGGAATGATCTTGGGATCACCGGAGCCGCGGCCATCTCGCCGGAGTGGGAAGAAACAATTGCTGCTTGTCTTGCCAAGGATCCGAAAGACCGACCTCAAATAATCCTAGAGGTGCAAGCGCGGCTGGCAAACAGCCACGCCGAGGACTCAGTCGGCGAAGAAGTGGTTGCGCAGGACTTTTCCGACACCACCATTGTCATCCGGCGAGTTCTCTGCCCGCCTGAGCTGGAGATGCCTGCCGCGCCATTGGTCGATTCAAAGCTCACCATACCTGCGCCGCCGGTCACCGAGCCGAAAAAGGAAACAACTGGCGCCATCATCGCGCCAAGCCAGATCGAGGAACTGCCGGTGCAAGCAAAGGCCCACCCTTCTTTGATTCCGGCGTTGACGGCAGAATCCCCCAGCACGCCAGCGCAAGAATCGCGTTCAATTAGTCCCACTGAGCCTTCGCCTCCGGAGGAATTCGGTGCAACACCGCGCGAGGAAGTCTTTCCGGAAACCGCGACACAACCAGTCCCTCAACC
>QHOJ01000318.1:0-520 GCA_003218735.1 Verrucomicrobiota bacterium | reverse complement strand
GGTGGATTTGGGCGGCTGCGGGCGCGGCGATATTTGTCCTTTGCGGTAGTTTTTTCTTTTGGAGAAAGCAGTCACCTCCCGCAGTAACATCTTCAGTTGTTGAAAGCCCCCATGTTCAAAGCGCACCCAATATTACCGGGTTCACTCTGGATATCGATTCTGTGGGAAAATCTCCTGATGGGAAGCAAATGTTTCCAAAGCACGTACGCGCCTTTATCAACGATACGGCAGTCAAACTCAAAGGAGATGACAATCACTGGAGCGTCGATTTTGGCGCCAAGATGCCGCCGTTGCCATTTGATTTGGAAGTGTCGGCACCCGGATATCAGTCAGCAGTGCTACATTTCGAGCACGTTGACGATTTAAAGAATCCAAGCCCTCTTCGACTTGATAGAGAGCACGGAGACATTGCCTTCCGTCCAAGTGGCACGTCCGACTTCACGGCAGCTCAATTAAAGATGGTAGAAGCCTTGCCTGGGCAGAACGAAGACGTCGTTATTGACTCGTCGACCATTGTCCA
>QHOJ01000004.1:4915-8850 GCA_003218735.1 Verrucomicrobiota bacterium | reverse complement strand
TGAGCAAACGGATGCAGCGGCGGCATCTCACCGGCGTCGAGTGCGCGCCGAACTCCGCCGCTTCTTGTTCTTCTTTCACGCGGTTAGTTTTTCCGCTCTCGATTCCTTCCCGCAACGTTTGCTCGATGGACGCCAGGATTCGATCGCGCCGTTTCGCGTCCTGCTGATGCTGTTGATAATTGTTCAGTCAAAACGCTACGTACACGCCGATAAAAACCAAGACCAGCTCCGCGACCCAACGCCCAGCCCGAGACAGAAACGGCGCCTTCCGATCAGTAGCTGCTGTACTCATCGGTTCTGGCGGTCATAAACGCCTCCCGCAACCGTCCGGCTAGAGTTCGCGCGGACTGAACGATTCTATGATGCGCTTGCCGGAGCTTGCACGGAATGCGATTATGGCGCGTTTATCGTGCCGACGTAGCTCAGCTGGTAGAGCAGCGGTTTCGTAAACCGCAGGTCACGGGTTCGAATCCCGTCGTCGGCTCCATTGCTAACATGTCCGTCTCACCACGTCATCCGCTCGTCTCAATTATCGTGCCGACGCGCAACGAGGCGGAAAATATCGTGCCGCTCGTCGAGCAAATTGTTTCAAGCGCTGCTCCCTTTCACGAAATCTTGTTCGTGGACGATGATTCGACCGATGGGACCCGCAATGCGGTTCGCTTGCTCGCGGCAAGTTATCCGATTCGCTTGATTGAACAGGACCGCGCCGAAGTCGGATTGGCGGCTGCGATCATGTCGGGCGCGCGCGCCGCGCAGGGGGAAATTCTTCTTGTTATGGATGCAGACCTCAGTCATCCGCCGGAGCGAATCAAAGATCTGCTGGCGCCGCTCTTTGCCGGCACGGCGGACATTGTGATCGGAAGTCGATATGTGACCGGCGGGTCCACGCCGGGCTGGCCTCTTTGGCGGCTGCTGTTATCGCGGGCAGCTTCGATGCTGGCTTATCCGCTCACCGGCGTGCGCGATTCGATGGGCGGGTTCTTTGCCATCGGGCGTTCTCGATTACTCGAGCTCGCGCCACCGACCAGCGGCTTCAAAATTGTTTTCGAGGCGATCGTGCATGGCCGCCACCAGCTACGGGTGCGCGAAATCCCAATTGCGTTTCGCGATCGCGCGCGCGGCCGCTCGAAAATGTCCTTCGGCATCGCGCTGAGATTTTTTTTCCGCTGGCTGCTCGCGATTTGCCGGTCTCTCTTCCGAGGACTACATCGTGCTCCGAAGGTTGCAAGATCGAAAATGAGCGAGTTGCCGATAGAGTGATCAGGAAATCGACCGGCCCGCAACCTCCTGCGTCTGTCGTTTGCAGCGCAGGAGCTCAGTCGAAAGTCCGATAAATAACCGGCGATCAAGCGCGGCCCGGCTCGATTTGAGGACTGAATACTTCACCCGTTCTGCATACTCGCAGCGATCGGCGGACGCGCCTTGTGCCAATCGGTGCTCTGCTCGTAAGCGTGCGCGATTTGCAAAATCCGCGCTTCGTCGAGCGCTTTTCCGAGCAATTGCAAACCGATGGGCAAACGGTGTCCTTCGATCTCCGCCAATCCGCATGGCACACTAATCCCGCAAATGCCGGCGAGATTTGCAGGATTGGTGAAGATATCAGCGAGATACATTTGCAACGGATCTTCCGTGCGTTCGCCGATCTTGAAGGCCGGAACCGGGGAAGTCGGCGAAATCAATGCGTCTACTCTTTCGAAAGCCTTTGCGAAGTCCTGGCGAATCAGTTCGCGCACTTTTTGAGCGCGTAAATAATAAGCGTCGTAATAACCGGAGCTCAAAACATAAGTGCCGAGAGTAATGCGGCGTTTCACCTCCGCTCCGAAACCCTCTTCCCGTGTGCGTCCGTAGTGATCGAGCAGATCTTTTGGATTTTCCGCCCGATGTCCATAGCGGACGCCATCAAAGCGCGCGAGGTTGGCCGAGGCCTCTGCCGTGGCTAGAATGTAATAAACGGCAGTCGAGTAATCGGTATGCGGCAAAGAAACATGGACAATCTCGGCGCCGAGAGTTTCGAGTTGTGCAATCGCCGCATCGATCGCCGATTTTACCTGCGGATCAATTCCTTCGATCATGTACTCCTTCGGCAGGCCCAATCGAATGCCACGTAAATCGCGACCCAGCGCCGCTGTGTAATCAGGCAGCGGTTCGTTAAGACAGGTCGAGTCTTGCGGATCGTGACCGGCGATTACGTTCATGATCAGTGCGGCATCGCGCACCGTTTTCGTCAGCGGCCCAACTTGATCGAGCGACGAGGCGAACGCGACCAAGCCGAAACGCGAGACGCGTCCGTAGGTTGGCTTGAGACCGACAACCCCTGAAAGGGAGGCTGGCTGGCGAATCGAGCCACCGGTGTCGGTCCCGAGTCCAGCGAACGCTTCATCCGCCGCAACAGCCGCGGCCGAACCACCGCTGGATCCACCCGGCACGCGGGATAAATCCCATGGATTTCGCGTCAGTTTGAAGCCCGAATTCTCTGTAGACGAACCCATGGCAAACTCGTCCATGTTGGTTTTGCCGAGTGGAATTGCGCCGGCTGCGCGCAACTTTCGAATGACCGTCGCATCGTAAGGCGCGCGGTAACCTTGCAAGATTTTCGACGCGCACGTGCAGGGCTGGCCCGCGACGCTGATTATGTCTTTGATCGCAATCGGCACGCCGCCAAGCGGAAGATCGACATCTGTCTTTTCCGCCTTCTCGACAGCGCCTTCAAAATCGGTCGAGAGATAAGCGTCGATTTTTCCATCGACATCTTCGATGCGCGCTCGCAAGACATCTAGCACTTCCCGGGGGGAAATTTCCCGGCGACGCAACAGAGATTGGAGATCGGCGATATTGGACGCCGGCAATTCTTTTCCCGTCATTCCACGACTTTGGTGACGATGAAAAGACCATTTGCCTGGCGCGGCGCATTGCTCAGCGCTTCCTCCGCGGTGAACCAATCCCGCGGTTCGTCTTCCCGGAAAACATTGAAAATTGGGATCGCGTGTGCCGCCGCTTCCACCTGACTCACATCTACTCCGCGCAGTTTGTCGGCATAATTTAAAACATGGCCGAGCTGCCTCTGGAAAAGCTCCGTCTCAGCGTCGGACAAATTTAGCCGCGCCAGCTTAGCTACGTATGCGACATCGAGGTCAGAGCCTTTGGCCATAGGTTGCCGATCAAAAATGCAGATGACTTACTAACCAGATGACCGCTCCTGCAAGTGCGATCACGAGCACGAGAAACATGATTCGACCCTCTCGGCGTTCTTTGCGAAGGGGGCGGTGTTTGAGAGTGCCGTAATTGTCATCAAAGTAACGTTTGTCTTGCAGTGCCACGGAGACGTGCAACCGGTTGTCTTCCGGATTCGTTTTTGTAATCGCTTTGTCTCGAAGCGGCGTCCATCGCGCAACTCTGCTTCCCGGCGGGCCAGCTCCTCCCGCCGTTGCCGAAACGGCGTAACCGATCCAGGCGAGCGACGAAACATCGCCATCACCGGCTGGCCATCCAGAAGAAAAGAGCAAGGGCAATAACGCCGAAAACGATCAGCGGCAAAGTAAGCGCGATGCCGATCTGCAGCCATTGGGAAAATGAACGGTTGCCGCTCGGCTCATAAGTATCTGCGCCGATCTCGGGCAATGACGCTTCGCCGCTGCCGCCCTCCATAGCTGCTTGCAGCCGGCTGTGCTGCTCGCTGTACTCCGTGCGCGCGTCGTCCACCGTGCTCAGAGCTCGGCTTAATTCCTTGTGCAAATCGGCCGGGTTCCAGCTTTTCGGATCGATCGCTTCGATCAATTCCAGATGCTGACCGAAACTTTCCCGAGTCGCCCGAAGCTGTTCGAGTCGTTTTTGCGCGTTGTACGCTTCGCGCTCGAGCACAACCAGCGCCCGCGCGAGCTTGTCAGTCATTTCGGCCCGCCCGTGTTCCAGTTCTTCCTGGCGACGACTTAGTT
>QHOJ01000004.1:0-4872 GCA_003218735.1 Verrucomicrobiota bacterium | reverse complement strand
CGAGATGCTCGGGAGAAAGCGATTCTTCCTCGCTCAGTTCCAGCATTTGCTCAATCGGTCGAATCTTTTCTGCCATGATGATTTCTAACTCCCGCGGCTCCTTCTCTCAAGTCGCGCCCGGACGCCACATTAGTTCGGCGACTTCAGAATTCCAGATATTTTGAAGGCAAAGTTTTCGACATGCGTCCGGAAGGGCTAGCTGCTTCCATCGCTTAGCGTGCCGGCATCATCTCGAGCAAAACGCCTTTGAAATATTCCGTCTCTGGCAAAGTGGGGAGCACCGGATGATCGGGCGATTGCTCGAATCGGCGAAGTCGCCGGGCCGAACGCCGCGCGTCCACCAGCGCCTCCGCGATCATTTGCGCGAATGCATTTTTGTTGACGTGATGGGAGCAGGAAAAGGTAGCAAGCAATCCATCTTTCGACAAAAGCTTGAAAGCGCGAACATGAAGTTCGCGATAACCGCGCATGGCGTCGCGCACCCCGCTCTTCGTTCTGGTAAACGAGGGTGGGTCCAGGACGATCAGATCGTATTGCGACTCCATTTTGTCGGCGCCTCGGAGAAACTGAAAAACATCCTGCTCAATCCATTGCACTCGCAATTGATTGCGTTCCGCATTTTCTCGCGCGGCCTCAAGGCTTTCTGTGTTTGCTTCGACGCCAGTCACCTCACTCGCGCCAGCGCGCGCACATGCAAGCGCAAACGCCCCCTGACTCGTAAAACAATCGAGCACGCGTCGGCCGCCCGCATATTGCGCAATAATTCCATAATTATCCTTTTGATCGAGATAAAACCCGGTCTTTTGCCCGTGCAAAAGATCGACATCAAACTTTATATCGTTGATATCGATCGTGATTTTGGATGTCGCCGCGCCGCTCAGAATTCCAGTACGCGCTTCAAGCCCTTCCACTTGCCGCACGGGTGCGTCATTGCGCTCGATAATATTTTTTGCTTCAAAAAGATCGATAATCGCCTGGGTGATTAATTCTTTTCGCATGTCCATGGCGAGGGTCACCGTTTGCAGCACAAAATGTTCGCCGTAACGATCGACGATTACGCCGGGCAGCCCGTCGCTCTCGCTCCAAACAATACGGCAAAGCTTTGGATCGACATGTCGTCGCGCGCGGTATTCGGCCGCCTGAGCAATCCGTCGCGTGAAGAAATCAAGGTCAAGATCCTGTTTTCGCCGCGAGAAACGTCGCGCCACGATTTGCGATTTCGAATTGTAGATCGCGCTGCCGATCAGATGATCCCTGCCATCCCTAAGCGAGATCACGTCACCGTCTGCCGGATTTCCAAAAATCTTCAGCACTTCGCTGGAAAAAACCCAATCGTGTCCATGCAAAATTCGCGCACGTGGTTTGACGACAATTCCACCCATGCAGTAATGATGTCGCACTTATGCCAGCCTCTCCACAATCGTTTCTCGATCTTCCCGGAATCAAAAAGCTGCGCAGCGGCAAGGTCCGCGAAGTTTTTGATCTAGGGGAAACGCTCCTCTTCGTCGCGACCGATCGTCTTTCGGCATTCGACGTGATTTTGCCTGATCCGATTCCGAAAAAAGGTGCGGTGCTAAATCAACTCTCCGCGTTCTGGTTCAAGCGCTTCGACAAGATCGAGAACCATTTTATTACGGTAGATTTCCACCAATTTCCGGAAAAGCTGCAGCCATTTCGCGCACAACTCGCCGGTCGTTCGATGATCGTGCGGAAAACGAAGCCGTTGGCAGTGGAATGCGTCGTGCGCGGATATCTCGCCGGTTCCGGGTGGAAAGAATATCAGGAGTCGCAAAGCGTTTGCGGCATCGAATTACCGGCGGGGTTGAAACTCGCCTCACAACTGCCGGAGCCAATCTTTACGCCGGCGACAAAGAGCGACACCGGCCACGATTTGAACATCGACATGAAGGAATGCCGCCGAATTTTGGGAAGCGATATGGCGGAACGCGTTCGCGATTTGAGTTTGCAGATTTACAGCGCCGGGCGCGACCACGCTGCGCAACACGGTATCATCGTCGCGGACACTAAATTTGAATTTGGAACGGTCGATGGGCAGTTGCTTTTGATCGACGAATGCCTCACGCCCGACTCATCGCGTTTTTGGCCGCGAGATCAATATGTCATCGGCCAAAGTCCACCCAGTTTCGACAAACAGTTTGTGCGCGATTATCTGGAGACGCTCGATTGGGACAAAACGCCGCCCGCACCAAAATTACCGGGTGATGTGATAGCGCGAACGGCAGCAAAATATATCGAGGCGTTCGAACGATTGACCGGTAAGAAATTAAAGAGCGACCGTCATTGATTGAGTAACTCGCTCACCAACGATTTCTCTTCCTTCAACTCGGCGACCGACTTGTCGATCTTATCGCGGCTGAATTCGTTGATCGGAAGCTTTTGCACGATTTCCCATTTGCCGCCACGCACACGAACTGGAAACGAGGAAATCAGGCCGTCATCGACCTCGTAACTACCGTCAGAACAAACCGCGACGCTGTGCCAGTCGTCGCGTGGTGTTTCGTTAGTCAGAGACCGAATGGTATCGACAATGGCGTTCGCCGCGGAACCAGCCGAAGAAAGCCCGCGCGCTTTGATCACCGCTGCGCCGCGTTGCTGCACCGTTGAGATAAATGTCTCCTTCAGCCATTGCTCGTCTCCGATGACTTCGTTTGCGGGGCGATTGCCGATCTTCGCATTGTAAAAATCCGGATACTGCGTCGCGGAATGATTGCCCCAGATTGCCATGTTAGTGACGCGTGTGATCTCCACGCCCGCTTTGTGCGCGAGCTGCGCGCGCGCCCGGTTTTCATCCAGCCGCATCATCGCAAACCAGCGGTCGCGCGGAATTTCTTTCGCGTTGCTCATGGCGATCAGGCAGTTGGTGTTGCAGGGATTTCCGATCACCAGGACGCGCACATCAGCTCCGGCGTTTCTCTCGATGGCCTGCCCCTGGCCGATGAAGATTTTGCCGTTAATTCCGAGCAAATCTTTCCGCTCCATGCCGGCCTTGCGCGGAATGCTGCCAACCAGCAGCGCCCAGTTGATATCGCGGAATCCCTCATCGAGATCAGCCGTCGGCACAATTGATTCGAGCAGTGGAAAGGCGCAATCGTGTAACTCCATCACCACGCCATCAAGCGCCCCGAGCGCACTTGGAATTTCTATCAGGTGCAGCGCGAGCGGCTGGTCTGGCCCGAACATTTCTCCGGAAGCGATCCGAAAAATCAGCGAGTAACCAATCTGCCCGGCTGCGCCAGTAACGGCCACTTTGAGCGGAGACTTCATAATTCAATTAGCCACACATGGAACACGGATTAAACACAGAATTTAGACAGCGACCATCCGCCCAACTCTGGAGAGCACAGGCTACCAGCCTGTTCCGCTGGACAGCTTGCCCGGCGGCTGGGGAATTTACATTGCTCGCGCAACAGGAATGTTCGCGGCAAGCTGCCGCGAACTACAGGCTGGCAGCCTCTGCTCCCCAAGCAGAGCCGGTCGCGATTAAATTCGTCCTGTCTTTTGGAGCAGATCATGAATCAGCCGCATTCGTGCTCGAGTTTTCCGGCTGGCGCGAAGCTGGGCGACACTTCTTTGCATTCGCCGCGTCCAATTCAAATTTGCTGCTGTGCCGGGAACATTGAACCGGTATTTCCGCGCCAGCAGATCGGTGATCATCACGATGGCAATCCAAGCCTCGCTTTTGAAAAGCGCTTCCATGACCGAAGGATAAAAATCTTTTTCGAAATCGATCCTGTCGATCTTTGGATTGAGTCCGGCAAAGGCTGCGATTTTGGCCAAATCATATCTCGATTGTTCCGATGTCGGCGTTAAGCGCTCGAAAGCTTCTTCCCAGAAGGCGCGAATCGGCTTGTGGTCATGCGTGGCATAAGTGGCGACAGAAAGCCGCTCATATTTGTCTCCGGATGTGACTTTTTCATGTCGAACTTCCCATTGAGGAATTTTAAATCCAGCGATGCCGAGTGAGCGGAGACTCGGCCGGACATAATCGGGGACCATGCCGAGATCTTCGCCAATTACGCGCGTGGCGCCGGACTCTTCCAGAATGACGCGCAAGTATTCTTCGCCCTCGCGTTTATTTGCTTCGCGGTTTTCAGATGTTTCGTCGTCACGCGGCGCAAAGTGCGGCGCACGCCCGCCGGTTTGCTCCAGCATCTCATTCCGATCGAGCGGGAGAAATTGTTTGTTTTTCCGCGGTCGCCACGGGAATGCGTAGATTCGATAAAATCCAAGCACATGATCGATGCGGAACAGATGAAAAATGCTCCTGACGGCACGCACACGCTCGCGCCACCATTCGAAATTGTTCGCGCGCATCCGGTCCCAGCGATAAAGCGGAATACCCCAGTTTTGTCCCCATTTCTGAGTGAACTCGTCGTCCTTAAAGTAAGGTTCGGGAGGTGCGCCGCCGGACCAATCGAGCGCGAATTCATCAGGCCGCGCGAAAACATCAGCGCTGTAATAGCTGACGCCAAATGGAATGTCGCCCATCAGCGCAACTTCGCGTTCTTCAGCATACGATTTGATCTCGCGCCATTGTTGATGGGCCGTCCACTGCACATAACAGAAGAAGTTCTGGCGCTCCTTTATCGCTGCCTGTCGATCTTGCGGCAGATCGCGCAGCCAGGCGCGGACCTTTTTAATCGACTGATGTTCGGCCGGCCATCTGGTCCAGGCAGCGCTCTCCTCATTCTGCTCCATCAGAACACGGAAAAATGCGTAATCGTCCAGCCAGGCGGCTTCCTCTTCGCAAAATTTTCGAAACTTTAGCCGTCGTTCTTCGCTGGCGCGCTGAGAGAAATTCGCGAACGCTTTTTCAAGCAGCCGTCGCTTCAATTTTTTGACCTGCCGATA
>QHOJ01000003.1 GCA_003218735.1 Verrucomicrobiota bacterium | reverse complement strand
CGATCGTGCGTGAGATCGAAATCGATGGCGCCGAACGCATCAAAGCAAAGAGGCTACGCAAAGAAATCAAATTGAAGCTCAATCAGCCGATAAACGAGCAACAACTGGAGGAAGCGCGCCAAAAAATCATCGAAATTTATCAGGCACATGGTTTTACTGACGTGAGCGCTCAATTTCGGGTCGATGCAATTGACGAGAAGCGCGGGACTTCGCGCGTGGTTTTCACGATCAACGAAGGAGCGAAAGGGGCGGTGCGGCAGATCCATTTCGAGGGGAATGAGCATTTTAGCGAGAGGGCGTTGCGCAAACAGATGAAAACGCGTGGCAAGACACTCGTTTCCTTCATCGATAAATCCGGCCGATTGGACGAAGTGCAGTTGCAACAGGATTTGGACAAAATCCGCGAATGGTACCAGGACCACGGGTATATCGATGTGGAAATTAAAGACGTGCGCAGGGAACGCAGCCACAATGGTCCGCTGATTCTCACGATCGTGATTGCGGAGGGTCCGCAATATCACGTCGGTAAGCTGACAATTTCGGGAGAGAAAGTAGCGACGGAAGGAAACATTCGCGCATTGTTGAAGATGAAGGAAGGGAGCGTATATTCGCCGAAGGCGTTGCACGACGATGCGAAGGCGCTTGCGGATGCTTACGGCAGCGGCGGTTATGTCGATCTTGTGATCTTGCCGGAAGGCACACCGGCCGGTCCTGGTCGGATCGACGTGCATTATAAAATCGAGGAGGGGGATCGCTCGTTCCTGCAGCGAGTCAATATCGTCGGTAACACTCGGACCAAGGACAAGGTGATTCGCCGCGAAGTGCTCATTGCGCCGGGAGATGTCTTCAACACTGTTCGCGTGGACACGACCAAGAAACGTCTTGAAAATTTGGGTTATTTTTCGAAAGTCGAAACTTATCCGGAAGATACGGACGTAGCAGGCCGTAAAGATCTGACGATTCTGGTGCAAGAGAAACGGACCGGTTCGCTTAGCTTCGGCGCTGGTTTTAGCACGATCGACAGTCTGGTCGGTTTTATTGAACTCACGCAAGGCAACTTCGATTTGATGAACTGGCCATCCTTTACGGGTGCGGGCCAAAAGTTCAGGTTGCGCATTCAGTACGGCACGCAACGAAAGGACTTTGTCCTCAACTTGACGGAACCCTATTTCCTCGATCGGAAGCTCTCGCTCAGCGGTCAGCTTTTTTTTACGGAAGCAAACTATTTGAGCTCCGTCTATGATCAGCGCAATTACGGGTTCTCCATCGAGGCACGCAAGCCGATCAATGCATTCATGTACGCGAGCTTGGGTTACCGCCTTCAAGACGTCGATATTTACAATGTGAGCTCATCCGCATCCGCGGCGATCCAGTCGCAAAAAGGTTCGTTCGTAGAGAGCGAGATCTTCACCAGTCTTGTTTTTGATCGGCGTGACAATCCGTTGCTCACACGGCGCGGTCAACGAGTGAGCCTTTCGCCCTATATTGCTGGCGGTTTTCTCGGCGGTGATACCCAAATCTACGGATGGGACCTCGAGGCGTCCCAGTATTTCCATTTCAAGTGGGATACGATCCTGCTCTTCAACGGGGAAATTGCGACCGTTAGTAAGTGGGGTAGTGGCACTGAAGTTCCTATTTTCAATCGACTCTATCTCGGAGGATCAAATAACCTTCGCGGCTTTGACTTCCGCGACGTCGGCCCCCATGACATAAATGGTGAACCTCTGGGCGGCAACAGCATGGCACGCGCGACGGTCGAGTTCACTGTTCCTATTATCGCGAAAGCGCGCGCCGCGATCTTTTATGATACGGGTTTCGTCAATAGTGATTCGTGGTCCTTTGGCTTCAATGATATCGCCTCCGATATCGGCGTTGGCGTTCGCCTCGATTTGCCGATCGGTCCTCTGCGAATTGACTACGGATACCCGCTCCAAAAAGACGGGGCAACCACTAATGGCGGGAAGTTCAACTTCAATGTGGGCTATCAATTTTGAACGAATATAAATGATTGCAGTCTAACGCGGTTCCAACCACCGTTATCTCTGTCTTATGAAAAAATTTCTCTCTATGGCCTTGGCTTTCACGCTCGCGTTTCCGGTCGTGGCTTTTGCCCAGGGCGCTCTTAAAATCGGAACTGTCGATATGCAACGCGCGTTCAAGGAATGCAACAAGACCAAGGACGCTGAAGCGAAAATCAATGATGCCAAAAACGCGGCTAAGAAAGAATATGACGATCGCGCGGAGTCCTATAAGAAGGCGCTTGATGAAATCAACACCCTGAACAAGCAGCTCGATGCCCCAGCGCTGAGTGCCGACGCCAAAGCACAAAAAGCGAAGGAGCGCGACGACAAGATCGCCAACATCAAGAATATGGAGCGGGAAATCAACGAGTTCCGCCAAACTCGCGAACGGCAGCTCCAAGAACAAGCGATGCGCATGCGAGAGGGTATCGTAAAAGAAATCACCGATATAGTGATGGAAAAAGTCAAGGCCAACAACATGGACTTGGTGTTTGACAAATCCGGCATGAGCCTGAACGGCGTCCCTGTTTTAATGTACTCACACGACAATGTCGATTTCACCACTGACATTATCACCGTTCTCAACAAGCCCGGCCGCGCCATCTCAAGCGAGAAAACCTCGACGAGCCCATCCGCGACCCCGGCGAGAGCTTCGAAACCTTAGTCTTAATTTCGACAATTCAAAAATGCACGTGAGATAAGCTCGCGGGTGTTTTTTCGTCCAGGTGAAAAGGAGGTGCTCACCTCGCCGGGCAACGATTTACGAGCGGTTTCAAGCCGCGCACCTTTCGATTGGGTTTTCAAGCCAGAGTGCAATCGTTCTTCTCCTGCTTCACACGTTCAGCTTTAGCTCGGCTGCGAATTGGCAGTCAACGCTCACTAAAGATCCACCCGGCAATTTTCCGGAGCTTCGACCGCTTCGAGCAATCTATCGTTTCGGCTGGTCGGGAGTAACGGCGGCCACTGGAGAAGTCCATTTTACAAAACCATCTCAAGACCGACTTCAGCTCGATGGAACGGGAAGGACGATCAGCTTTGTCCGAGCCTTGTGGAAACTGGACGTCAATTATCATTCGCTCGCTAATGCGGAAACGCTGCGTCCAGTCGAAACCCGGCAAACGGAGAATTATCGATCAAAAAAAATCGCTACCCAGCTCACATTCACGAATGACGGGGTTATTCGCGCCCGCACAGAAGGCCAGGGCAGCGCTGTCGACACAAAGACCCGCGACTTTAGTTTTCCGAACCTGTTCGATTTGCATTCAGCGATGCTTTATCTGCGAAGTCAGCCACTGAGGGACCGCAGTATCCACCGCGTCGTCGTTTATCCCGCGACTTCTGCTTATCTTGCCACAGTCACAGTGCTGGGTCGGGAAAAAATTTCAGTGCGCGCCGGCAACTACACTGCGATTAAAATGGATTTGCAGCTCAACCGAATTGGCAAAAAACTTGATTTGCAGCCACACCGGAAATTTCGGCGCGCCACAGTCTGGGTCTCGGACGACAATGATCGAATCCTGCTTCGCATCGAAGCGCAAGTTTTTGTCGGCACAGTTTTCGCCGAACTGCAGTCGGTACGTTTTGATGGCGCAAAATTGTAATGCAGGCGTGACCGCAGTTCCACGAACAATCCAAGCTCGCTGCCTATTCAGGAACCCATTCACCGCGCACGGGCGGCTCGGGCCGAGGACGGACGCGACGGGACGGATTAACGATCGGTGCACGTGCCCGCGGCAATAACTCGAGCGCGGCAAGGGTTTGCACGTCCAACCGGCCTGTAACCGGAAGCCCCGCCCGCGCTTGATATGCGCGCAGCGAAAATTCTACCGCCGGCCGGTACATGCCGTCAATTTCACTGCGGTAGAGGCCGCGACGCGCCAGCGCGATTTGTGCGGAAAGCATGAGATTACGCTGCATATCGAGCGGCGCAGCCTCGTAGGGGGTCCCAGCAAAAGGCGCGTCCGCTGCAGCAGCGGGCGTCACGGGATTTGATGGATAGAGTTGTCGATCTTGGGGTTGGTTTGAGAACGGCTGCCCTGGCACGGCAGCCACGCCTGCCGATTCCTCTTGGAGATCAGCGGGGCTGGGGCTTGGCGATGGGCTGGTCCTTACTGCCGGCTGTCCAGACGCAGAAGAATTAATTCCCAGTGAACGGATCGTTTCACTATTCAGCTCACCACTAACGTCGAGTCCATTGCGAATTTGATAGCGCCGAATCGCGGCCGTTAGATTCGCATTTGTGTCCCCAGTAATCTCGCCGTAATAAAACCCCTGATCCTTCAACGCCTGTTGCACACGCTCGATCATCTGGTCCCCTCGAACCAGTGCAACCGATCCGAGGAGGACAAGCGCAACCACTTTAGCTTTCATCTTCGTCTTAGTTTTTTGACGCCACTACCTTTTGCTTATTCAGCGCCTTCCCGGCGCAGTCACAGCTACGGCTGATTGACGTTGCTTCAAAGCGTCGCGATAACGTAAAATTCCGTCGCTGATGGCTGCGGCAAGTTGCTCGCGATAGTCTTCGCTCGTCAGCCTGGAACTATCCTCTTTGTTGGTGAGAAATCCTCCCTCAACCAAAACAGCCGGAGAAGTCACATTCGCGATCACAAAAAATTGTTTGGCCTTTGTCCCTCGATCAAGCGCCCGTGTGCGTGCAACCAGCGCTTCCTGAATAAACCCGGCGAGGCTTTGACTTTCCAGGTTCGGCGACTCGGAAAGTGCTCGCCACAAGAAAGGCAACCACGAAGTCATGAATGATCCCGGAGTGATTTGATGGGCGGCATAATAAGTTTCTACTCCAGTCGACACCGGCCGATTGTCTTCGTTAAAATGGATGCTGATAAAAATGCAATCGCTCACGCGATTGGCGAATGCCGCCCGCTCTGCCAAGGACACATACGTGTCACCCAGGCGTGTCATCACGGTCGCGATCCCTTCTGCCTCCAACAAGCGATCGACCCGGTGTGCCACATCCAGGGTCAAGTTCTTTTCA
>QHOJ01000002.1:1307-10224 GCA_003218735.1 Verrucomicrobiota bacterium | reverse complement strand
TCGTTGCTGCTGGAACTTGTGCACTGCTCGGCATTATTTTGGCCTTCGCCAGGCGAGAGCCGCGTGCGCTCTTCGGCGTGATCGCTTTGGGAGTGGCGGAAATGTTCGTCTTTGCGCATGGCGCGCGTGCCACGTTTGACAGCGTTACCATTGTAAATCTCGACGAGAAACGCTTCCTCGACGTGCACCCCGGCGATTATCGAATTATGAATGTCGCAAACCCAAACAGCGCGATGTTGATCGACCGGCAAGACATGTGGGGTTACGAAGCGACCGTGATCCGGCGCTACGCCGAGTTCATGACTTGGAGCCAGGGGGGTGACCCCGACCAGCCAACGTCGTATGTGAGGTTCGTCCGCTACGATCCACTCTTTGCCATGCTGCGTCTGCGCTACGTCTTTGGTCAACATGGAACCGAATTGGAAATCGGCGATGCGCCCGAGCCCCCCATGTCTCACCTCTACCTCATTTCCAGCTACCGTGTCCTGCCGGATCGGAACGCGATTTTCGATGCCTTGCGCTCCGTTACATTCGACCCGACACGCGACATAATTTTGGAATCCGAGCCGGAACCAAAACCCTCGCCGGCCGAAAGAGCCGGTATGGCACGAATCGTCACCGCGTCAACCGACGCACTTGAAATTGAGGCCGACGTTGAACAACCATCGATCTTGCTGATCACCGACTCATTCACGCCATCGTGGCGTGTTGTCGCCCTGCCCGGGAGCACCCAGACAAATTACAAATTGCTGCCGGCAAATTATATCTTGCGAGCGGTGCCGCTAATAGCCGGTCACCACCACCTGCGCGTCGAATACACCCGTGATGCGCTTGCAATCGGGAAGTGGATTTCAATTCTCGCCAGCGTTGTATTTCTCGCGACGCTAGGCTGCTGCTGGAAAAATAGATTGGATTGATGCAAAACGGCGTGTCGGGCATTCCGGCAGCTCGGGACTCGAGCAACGCCTCTTTTTTGAATTAGAAATCCGGGTCCATCGGCGCCTTACTAATTGTCGAGCTTACACCTTGTGCAGGACCAGATCGTCCACACACGAGATGACGGAGCATCGCGTGCAGCCATCGAAGCGAAAACCGCAGCGCAACGTCGAGTGACATTTTCGATTTACCCCATACACGGTCGCGAAAAACGATCGGAATTTCACACACGCGCAACGCCCCGTTTCCGCGCACAATCGTCTCGAAAACAATTTTGAAACCGCTCGTGGGTGGTGCCAGTGCCAACAATCGCGTACGCGGAATGGCAAAAAAACCGCCCATCGAATCGCGCACCCCGGTGAGGGGATAAGCCAGCATCGAAGCTGCCCGCGATAGCAACAGCCGCCAAAGAGGCCAGCCCGGCGTGGACCCGCCGGTCACATATCGGCTTCCGATCACAATGTCCGCCGTGCCGGCAAAGAGCGGCGTCAGCAGATCTTTGATTCGCTCCGGCGGATGACTCAGGTCTGCGTCCATAACAAGAAGAATTTCTCCCTGCGCGGCGCGCGCACCCGACATAATCGCCGCTGCTAATCCGACCTTAGTGGCATCTTGCTCGATCAAGCGAATCGGGTAAGTGCTCGCCAGAGCGCGAATCATATCGCGGGTCGCATCAGTTGAACAATCATCGACGAATAAAATTTCGCGGAACGGAACAGCGCTCGCCAGAATTTGCGACACCAGCGGTGCGATATTCCCTTCCTCGTTCAAAGTGGGAACGATGATCGAGACAGCGTGGTCGAAAGTGGCAGACATTTCATGGATGGAGCCGACGACGGGATTCGAACCCGTGACCTGCGGTTTACGAAACCGCTGCTCTACCAGCTGAGCTACGTCGGCGCGAAGGGCAAAGATGTCATTCCTCGGCGCTTGATACAAGCGCCGCTATGGCGGCAAAAGAAACGTTTCACCAATCTCGCGAAGCGCGATCCGCTCAGGTGTGTCCTGCAGTGCGGTGGTAAAACGCTCAATTGGTTCCCGAAACGGTTCGAAACTGAGCCGGAACGTTTGATGATGCACCGGCATGATAAATTGTGCGCCTGCAGCATTTGCCATGTCAATCGCTTGCTCGGGCGTGCAGTGCGATCGGATCCACGGATTGTAAGCGCCAATCGACATGATCGCGAGATCGATGTGGCCGCGTTTGCGTAGTTCGGCAAAACTGTTTGTGAATGCCGTGTCGCCTGCGAATAAGATGCGCCGGTCGTGTCTCTCCAAAAAATAGCCGTTGTAACCGCGGTAGGTGTCCCGTTGCCGTCGTGCGCCCCAATGGTTGACGGGAAAGGCAACGATTTTGATCTCGCCCGTCGAGGTTTCGATTGACTTCCGCTCGTTCCAGCGAAGCTCAGTTATTTCGCGCAATCGCGTCCATCGAAGCAAGTCGCGGGTGCGTGGCGCAGTGATTACGCGCGTGTCTTTATTGAAACGACTCAGCGTTCGCAGGTCGAAGTGATCGAAGTGTGCGTGCGACAACAGGACGATGTCGATCTTTGGCAGCTCGTGGAATTCAAGCGCGGGCGCAGTAAGACGTTTCGGGCCAATAGTGAATCCCGGCAATCGAATCCCGATGCGCGGAAAAAGCACGGGATCGGTAAGAATCTTTATGCCGAAAAAATCGATGAACACGGTTGCGTGACCGATCCAAGCCGCCGTTACTCGCGCATCATTCCACTTTTTAGGCTCCGGTTTAGCAAAAGGTGGAGCAATCGGGCGCAAACTTTCTACTGTCCATTCGCGCCAAAGACGACCAATCCAACGACGCACACGGGAATTGCGCAGAGTCCGCTGTTCATGTGCTTCCATTAAAATCAGGAACCCAGGAAAACAGGAAAAACAAACTCAAGATTTGCTCTGGCGACGCGATCCGGTGTTTTGAACTGGTAGCCGCGCGCACGAGCCGGGCTGCTCAGCCGACACGATGCGCTACCTCTCACCTATGCTGAATAATCCTTTGAGGGCCTTCCAAAGAGTTCTCGCCGCTTTCGGTTTGCCAGCACGGGCGACAAGCACAGGACAATTCGCGTGGTTTAAGATACTACGGGTCAGATCGCCCATAATGTAATGGCGAAGCAGCCCGCGCGCTCGCGAGGTGCCAGTCACGATCAAATCGTAATTCCCTTCACGCGCTTCTTCGAAAACCTGGTCGACTACGATCCCGTGCCGAAGCCGCACTTCGGCGGAGACGCCAAGGCGTTCGAGTTCTCCTTTTTGCCGACGCAGATTTGTTCCGAGTTCCGATTTGGATCCGAGCAGTTGATCGACATCTTCTTCCAGTCTCACCAAGTCGGCGTAAATGGCTGGAGGCTCGGCCATGACATGCAGCAATGTCACGGACGCATCAACTGCCGCAGCCAATCTGCCTGTGAACTGTATCGCTGGCTCGATGAATTCCTTGCCGCCGGTGCAAACAAGAAAACGCTTTAAATGTTTGCATTCCCCGATTGCCACCAGCACCGGCGGCTGAATAGCTTTGATTACTTCATAGGTCTTTTCTGAGCGCCAGTAATGCCCGGTCGCTCCAGTCCATCGCGCCCCGATTACAACGAGATCGTAGCTCGTTTTCGATGTCCGACCAAGAATCTAGCGAATGGGTTCGCCCGCATGCACCATGATATCCAAAGCCACATTTCGTGAGCGGATGGGTTGCGCCTGCTTCTCCAGCGCTTCGCGTAACGGGCCTTTGTCTTGCGACTTTTCGGCGATGCCAAAGAGGGTGGTTTCAGCCTTTAGCGGGCCGGCTAATAATCCTCCCAGTTCAATCGCGCTTTCGGCGGCTCGCGTTCCATCGCTGCAAATTAAAATCTTCATAAACGCTTACAATTTGTGTCCGGTGAACAAAGTATAAATCACGATGACGGCGCCAATCAGCGGCAGCGGCACGAACGCCAGCCGAATTTTTGGACCCGCAAAATATTGCGTGGAGATGGCGCCGATCTGCGCGCCAATCGCCGCGCCAGTGTGCATGACCAGCGCGATCAGAATGTCCACATTACCTTTCACCGCATGGCTAAAGGTTCCGTAACTGGCTGAGATGATGATTTCAAAAAGATCGGTGCCGACTGCGAGATGCGTAGGAATCCCGAGAACGTAAACCATCGAGGGCATCCGGATGTAGCCGGCGCCTCCGCCGAGAAAGCCCCCGAAAAATCCACCTATGAACGCGACCACGAGAATTATCCAAAGCGAAATCCCTTTCACGCCAGATGTAGGAAGCGCAATCATTGGCCAGATTTTCAGCCGCTGAATCGCACGCGGCACGTGACTGAAAGCCGACCTGTCTTTCTTCGCGGTCAAGCCTTTTACTTTTGCTGTCGATGACCGCCGTCTTTGCGATTTCAACGTTTTCCGGCTCTCCCACATCATGAATGCCGAGATGCTCAGATAAACAACAATCGAGACGATGCTCACCACAAAATTAACGTTGCCGGCGCGCTTTAACATTTGAATCAACTGCGCGCCCGCCTCTGCGCCGGCAATTGTTCCAATTGCCATGATCAGCCCGAGCTTAAGATCGACATTCCCGAAAGCGCGATGTTGCCGCACCGCTACGACTGACTTACCTACGATGTGCGCCAGATCGGTGCCGACCGCGAAATTCCAATCTAATCCGACTAGACGCAGCGCCGGTCCTGCGATGAAACTGCCGCCCACTCCAAAAAATCCGCCCAAAATGCCAATCACGAACCCGACGATGACCAAATAGATCGGGCTGATGTGCGCGCCGGAGATTGGAAAGAACATGTTGATCTTATCCGGCGCGACCGCGAATGAAACGCAGCAAGAGCGTGGTCACATTTTGAAGGAGGACGGCCTGGCCAATCATTAGTAAGATAGCAACGCCGGCGTATGCGTATCGATGACGCGTTTCGAGTTGATACAATGACTGGCCTAAAAAATGCAGCACCAGGAAAAAGTATGCGACTACAAGGAGTGCATAGATTGCTAGCTCAATTGCAAAAGTCCGCAGCGTGCTGGCGGTTTCTTTTTTCATAAGGCAAAGATGGTTGAAGAGCTGAAGCGTTAAAACGATTCAATGGGCCTGGCGGTTGCGTGCCAGGTCGTCAACGGGCAAATTGAATTGCGCCCAGATCATTTCTTCCTAACGTTCACCTTCACTTTTACCGGAAAAACTATGGCTGATGCCGCGAATAAATACGCCGAAAACGTAGCGGGAAAATTCTACGTCGATGATCAATGCATCGACTGCGATTTGTGCCGTGAAACCGCACCCGCCAATTTCAAGCGCAACGATGACGGCGGCCATTCCTATGTCTATAAGCAGCCGGAGAGCCCAGAAGAAGAAGCGCTCTGCAAGGAAGCGATGGAAGGTTGTCCGGTCGAAGCGATCGGCAACGACGGTGCGTAGCTTTGTAGCGGCGATCTATGACGGCCGAATTCAATGGCGAAACAAAGAAACCGGCGCTCACAGAGAGCCGCTACAGTTCCGGTCGCGTTAACAATCGCGGGATCCGATAGCAGCGCCGGCGCTGGTATCCAGGCCGACCTCAAAACTTTTTCGGCTCTCGGTGTTTATGGGTTGACTGCGATCACCTGCGTTGTTGCCGAAACGCCGGGGAGGGTTTTGCGAATCGAGCCGATCAACCCCGAGGTTGTCTACGAACAAGTCGCCGTCCTCGCCAGAAATTTCCCGATCGCCGCCGCAAAGACGGGACTGCTCTGCTCAGGCGAAATCGTCGAAGCTGTTGCACGCGGGATCGATCTCCTGCGCAAGATTGACAATCGCATCCCAGTCGTCGTCGATCCGGTAACAGTCGCGACGAGTGGCGATATGCTTCTCTCACCCGAAGCGATGGAGATTTACGAAAGGGAGCTGTTTCCGATTGTAACGCTGCTCACGCCAAATCTTGAGGAAGCCGGAAAATTGATTGGCGAACCGATCCGCGATTTGGAAACAATGCGCAAGGCCGGAAAACAACTGCAACAAAAATATCAAGTGTCGATCTTACTTAAGGGTGGTCATCTCGCTGGCGACGATGCGGTAGATTTGCTCTTTGCTGGCAACAAGATCAGCGAATTTTCGGCGCCATTTGTTCGTGGAGTCACGACACACGGCACCGGTTGCACTTATTCGGCGGCAATTACCGCAGCTCTTGCCTCAGGTTTATCCTTGGAAGCTGCCGTTCGCCGCGCAAAAGAATTTGTGACCGCGTCGATCGCACAACGACTTCGCTGGAAATCCAAATGCGGCGAGAATATCGACGCGCTCAATCATTCGCTGTAGCACCGCGCTGTGCGCGGTCGCGACTAAATGTGCCACAGGCACATGGCTACAATTTGTCGACCTTACGCGCGTGGCTTCGTTTCCTTCCAACGCTTCAATTTCATTGCTTCGAGCGCAGCGGTCGCTTCCGCCTGTTTTTTGCTTCGACCGCTGCCCTGTCCCAAAACGATTCCTTCCCAAACGGCTTGCACGATGAATGTCTTCTCGTGCTCCGGCCCGCTTTGCGAAACCAACTCGTAGATCGGGCTGCGCGGCGAGATGCTTTGCAATAATTCCTGGAGATGGCCCTTTGGATTAATGTCAATGGGCTCTTCGGCGATTTCTTCAAGATCGGTGCGCGCTTGGACGAGAACAAATTTTTTCGCCGCCTCAAGGCCGCCGTCGAGATAAATAGCGCCAATCAGCGCTTCGAATGCATCGGCCAATGTCGATGTTCGCTCGCGCCCGCCACTGGCTTCTTCGCCGCGTCCCATCAGAAGGTCCCGTCCCAAATCGAGCGCGGCGGCGTGCATCTTCAATGTTTCACGCGATACCAGCCGCGAGCGCAATTTGGTCAATTGTCCTTCAGCCTCGCCGCCAAAATGGCGAAAAAGATATTCGGTGATGACGAGCTGAAGGACGGCGTCACCCAGAAATTCCAGGCGCTGATTATCAAAATGATAGCGTTGCGTTTCGTGGCCGAGACTAGGATGCGTGAGCGCCTCCGCTAGCAACAGCGAATTGCGAAACTTGTAACCGATGCGTTCCTCGAGCGGAGTCACAGGCAGAGTCAGCTTGATCCTAGCAGCGAATTGTTGATCGTAGCAGAGCGCATTTACTCCACGATCTCAAAGCCCGCCTGGCGAAAGTGCTCGTCAAACGCCAATGCGACGCGGATCGATTCGCGGCGCATGACACGGAAAGAATAGCAATCGATCAGGTCCCATTCTTTATCGCGATGCGATTGCCAGAGGTTCTCCGCTTCCAGAAACACTTCAGTGGCATAATCGCGAATCTCCACACCGGGCGAGTGCTTGAGCCGGTGATACCAGTGGCGGGCATGAAATGGCGAAAGCCGTTTGGTTAAGAGCGAGACGGTCTCGATGACCACCAGTTGGGTCGTGACGATAGTCGAGAAATCGGCCAACCGCGCGATAGCAGAAGCATGACGGCGATCACGTTCCGACGACAGCGCATAAAACCCGCCGGAATCAGCAAAGCAGACTCTATTCACCGCACGTCGCCTTCGGCATAAAGATAATCCTCGGCCAGCTTGGCATCGCTCTGGCTTCCATCTTTGATGCAAGCGATGAAAGCAAAACGTGTGGCCATCTTCTTTCGCTTTGGCTGGGGAACGGCTTTGGGCTTAGCGCTGTTGCGTCCTCTCTTTAGCGAAGCATTCCGGATCAGTCCTCGGACCACCCCCGCCAGACTGGTGCCCTGCTCTCTGGCCTGCCGTTTGAGCCACCCGACCTCTTCGGGCTCGAGCGAAATTTGGGTTCGTACCACGCTACATCTTACATCACCGATGTCAGATGGTCAATCCTCCGTGGACACCATATTATCGTTTTTGATAAATCTCGAGCGATGTAACAACGTCCAGCGCGCGCTGCAAGACGGGATCGTGGGCCGGCGGTTTTTCCGGAGCATGTCCCCGGCGTTGCTGCGCCGCTTCGACCGCCTCAACCTCAGGATTTGTTCCGGCCAAAAGGGCGGCTTCGTTCATGTGCGGCCGTCCCGCTTGATAAACAAATGGGCCCATTCCTTTTTCACCGCTCAATTGAAAAATCTGTAGCTTGTCCGCAATCGACATTTCGACTGGCAGGTCTGGTTTTATTCCATCTGGAAATAATGAATGGCCTTCCGGCGAAACCATTTCTGCCACCGCTACGCGCAAAATCTTCCCGCCCGGCAATGCCAAATCGGAATATTCCGCAGCGCGACCGGCGCTTGGCTGACCCACGAGTAAAGCTTTATCGTAAACGCGCAGCGCGGCCGCAACTGCTTCGGCACCGCCGGCTGTGTCGCCATCGGCGAGCACCATGATGAGACCATGAAACGCCGGATCGCGATCTGAATTAAACACGCGGTCCTGGCGCGCGACCGGTTTGCGCAAGGTGAAAAGAGGTTTGCCTTTCGGACAAAATCGTTTCGCGAATTCGGCGGCGACGGCAAAATCATTTGTTCCTGAACTGGCGCGAAGATCGACAACCAGAGCGTCCACTTTTTTTCCGGCAAAATTGCCGAGGCTCTTATCCATTGCCTGAAGACTAGCGCTGTTCAGCGACCCGAGACGCAGATACCCGATGTGTCCATCCAAAATCTCACTGTAAAGGGGGGTGGGCGCCTCCGTCGGGGCGCTTTCCCGGTTCGGCAAAAGCTTCACGCCATTCGGCAGCCGCGTCATCAGACCCTGAACAGTCGCGCGGTTCAATTCCGTCTCGGTAATCGCATCCGGATTTGTGAAATTGCTTTTCAAGAGCGCGATCGCTGCCTGCAAGTCCGCCGCGCCTAACGAATTGATCAGGTCGGTCGCGGTAGGAGTGACCGACGGCGAAGGAGATGAGACAGCGGAGGACTTCGAGGCAATCGGAGAGTTGCCCGGAGCTGGCGGTGCAAGTGATTGCGCGAAGAGATTCGCCGCCAGGATCAACATCGTAAAATGCGCGAGCAAAAATCGGGACATCAGCGTAAGTTTTG
>QHOJ01000002.1:0-1169 GCA_003218735.1 Verrucomicrobiota bacterium | reverse complement strand
GCGTGAAAAATCTGAAGTCGATCGAGCTTGGCCGCTTCATCCAAACCGGAAATGCTTTTCCCCGTTTCGTATTTGCCCGGGTAACCGCCCGATGCGAGCACAACTGTCACGGCCGGCCGCTGGTCCCATTCGATTGAGTAATTGTCGATCTTTCCGTCGATCGTCGCTTCCAGCAACGGCAGCAAATCGGACTTCATTCGTGGCAAAATTGCCTGTGTCTCGGGATCGCCGAAGCGGCAATTGAATTCGAGCACACGCGCGCCATTCTCAGTGATCATCAATCCCGGATAAAGCAAACCGCGAAAGGTAATTCCTTCCGCGCGTAAACCACGCAGCGTCGGTCGCATGATACCTTCTCCGAATTGTGATTGCAGCTTGCTATTCCAATTGTCGGCCGGACTGAACGCGCCCATGCCACCCGTGTTCGGCCCCACGTCGCCGTCGAGCGCCCGCTTGTGATCGCGGGCCGATTCGAGCAACCGATAGTTTTCCCCGTCCACCAATGCGTGGAGCGAACATTCTGTGCCACGCAAAAATTCTTCGACTACGACACGCCGGCCCGCTTCCCCAAAGCGGCCTTGATTCATCATCTCGTCAATTATCGATCGTGCCGATGCGGCATCGGGCGCAATAACAACGCCTTTGCCAAGCGCGAGCCCGTCAGCCTTGACCACAATTGGAAATCGCAACTCGTCGCAAAACCGCATCGCGTCATCGCTGCGATCAAACGTGCCCGCTCGCGCGGTCGGAATCCCTTCTTTGCGCATTAATTCTTTCGCGAAAATCTTCGATGACTCGCGACAAAAAGATCCACAATCCCGGCAGCAAGCGGGTCATCCGGACCGACCACCGCCAGATCGACATGATTTTCTTTCGCGAAGCGAGCCAAAGCCGGCACGTCACGGACCGAAATAGCGACATTCTCGGCGAGCTGCGCGGTGCCCGCGTTGCCGGGCGCACAAAAGATTCGATCCGCGCCTGACGATTGTTTCAATTTCCAGGTAAGCGCGTGTTCGCGACCGCCGCCACCGATGACAAGAATTTTCACAATTAGTCTAGCGTAACCGTCCCGGTTGCGTTCGCGAATTCGCGCGCCGTGGTGAGCGCTACTTTTGTGATTTCGATTCTACTGGCAAGATCGACAGTTCCAATTTTTCGGTGTGCCGAAT
>QHOJ01000001.1 GCA_003218735.1 Verrucomicrobiota bacterium | reverse complement strand
CACTCACGGTCAAGGTCAGCGACATTCGCAACCGAACATTCGTCGCGCTAAACGTGAATGACTCGCAAGAAGAAGCGCTCAACCTCTTCCGTAAATATGATCGCACGGCCTTACCGGTGGTCGATTCGAGCGGTATTCTCGTCGGGATCGTCACCATCGACGACATGCTCGACGTCGCCGAAGCAGAAGCGACCGAAGACATCCAAAAGTTCGGCGGCATGGAGGCGCTGGACGAGCCGTATATGCGCATCCCGCTATGGCGAATGGTGCGCAAGCGGGCCGGCTGGCTTGTGATTTTGTTCCTAGGCGAAATGTTGACCGCGACAGCAATGGCGAATTACCAGGATGAAATCGCCAAGGCGGTCGTGCTGGCTTTATTTTTGCCGCTCATTATTTCCAGTGGAGGCAACTCCGGCTCGCAAGCATCGACGTTGATCATTCGGGCGATGGCGCTGGGCGAACTTCGCTTGCGCGACTGGTGGCGGGTGGCGAGCCGCGAGATTCGCGCCGGCTTTTCGTTAGGCGCGATTCTGGGCGCAATCGGTACGGCAAGGGTCGCGATCTGGTCAATCGTTGGAGACCATTACTTCCATAGACAATTGTATGGGCCACATTGGCCATTGGTGGCAATCACAGTGGGTGTGGCGCTCGTCGGAGTCGTTCTTTGGGGATCCATTTCAGGGTCAATGCTGCCATTTGTCTTGCGGCGTTTCGGCGCTGATCCCGCGACCTCATCGGCACCGTTTGTCGCCACTCTTGTCGATGTTACCGGACTTATTATTTATTTTAGCATTGCGTTAGTAATCATGCGCGGTGCAATGCTCTGAGAGCGTCAAGGCTTATGCTGTCGATCCAAAAAATTCTCGGCCACGACCAAAAGTTTTTCGATTTGCTGGAGGCCAGCGCGCAAGAGGCAGACGCCAGTGTGCACCATTTGATCGCGCTGCTGGAGCGGCTTGAGAAAAAAGATTCGCCGCAAAGTCTGGAAGAATTTGTGCGCAGCCGGCGCAAAGACAAGCAAATCACGCAGGAGTTGACTGAACAGCTTTGCAAGAAATTCATCACGCCACTCGAACGTGAAGATATTCAGGCGCTGGCGGCCGCGCTTTATAAAATCCCGAAGACGGTGGAGAAAATCGGCGAACGCGTCTTGATTTGTCCGGAAGATTTGCATGGACGCAGTTTCCGCAGGCAGGTGGAACTTCTCGAGCAAGCTGCAGAAACTGTGCTCGCCATGGTTCGGCAATTGCGCAAGGGCACTGATGCGGCGACGGCGCGTGAGATGAACGCAAAGCTGCAGTCGATTGAGGGCGAGGCCGACAAACTTGAGCTCGATCTGTTGCGCGATCTTTACCAGGGTGATTACAAAACGAAGCAGATCATTTTTCTGCGCGATCTGTTCGAGTTGATGGAAAAAGTCGTCGACCGCTGTCGGGATGCGGGAAATATCGTTCTCGAAGTGGCGCTGAAGTATTCGTAGCCGACTACGGCTATGCTTACGTTTTTCTCCGTCGTTCTCGCGGCGATCATCTTTGAATACAGCAACGGCTTTCACGACGCCGCCAATGCGATTGCTACCGTTGTTTCGACCCGAGTTCTGACGCCGCGCAAGGCGATTGCGATGGCGGCGTTTTTCAATCTCACAGGCGCGCTTCTCGGCGGCGCGGTTGCTTCTACAATAGGGAAGGGTCTCGTCGACACAAACGTCGTCACGATGCCGACCGTGCTGTGCGCAGTCATTGCCGCCTTCGTCTGGAATATCGCCACCTGGTGGTTTGGATTGCCCTCCAGTTCGAGCCATTCGCTGATCGGCGGGCTTTGCGGAGCGGCACTCGCCACCGCACATGGTCATTGGTCAGTCATAAAATGGAACGCAGGTGTGTGGCCGAAAGTTATTGTGCCCATGGTAACATCCCCATTCGCAGGTTTTATTTTCGGCGGGCTGCTCATGTTTCTGCTTTTCGTTACGCTCCAGCGTTTCACGCCCCATTTTGTGCAGTCGCTTTTTGGTAAACTACAGATTTTTAGCGCGGCCTGGATGGCGCACAGTCACGGAACAAATGATGCCCAGAAAACAATGGGCATTATCACGCTCGCGCTTTTTACCGGCACGAAAGCAGGCAGCTTCGATCATCTGCCGGCCTGGCTTGATTTTCTCAAGACGCCGGTTTTCGCGTTGCCTGTATGGGTGACGATCCTTTGCGCCGCGACCATGGCAGTGGGAACGGCGGCGGGTGGTTGGCGCATCATTCGGACGCTCGGCCACAGCATGGTGAAATTGCAGCCTGTGCACGGATTTGCAGCGGAGACAAGCGCCGCGCTCATCATTCAAGTCGCGAGTTACTATGGCATTCCGCTTTCGACGACACACGTGATCTCCACTTCGATCATGGGCGTGGGTGCGGTGAAACGTTTCAGCGGCATGAAATGGAGAGTCGTCGAGCGAATCATCTGGGCCTGGCTTTTTACCCTGCCGGCGAGTGGCCTTGTTGGTTATGCGCTAGCGCGGGCCGCCGCGGCGCTTTGATTTCGCGCAGTCTGTTAGATCAAAGATCGCTCGGCGGTTCGATCCCGAATTTCTCGAATATTTTTCTCGCCCTTTGGCGCTTCTCTCCCGTGTCCAATCTCGATTCTTCGGGATATTCCGCCCAAAACAGCACGTCGCGATAATCGCGCTTTGCCACGGCCACGTACTCGCGCATTTTCTCCTCGCTTCCAGCGCTGAGCTTCAATATGGCGAGCCGCACCCGCTCGCGTTCTCGCTCGTGCGGGTCCGCGCCATAACCATCGAGCAGCTCTAAGGCGCGCGCCCAACTGCTTATTGGGAAAGTCGCTTGGACAGATGCAACAACCTCGTCGCGTGAGTGCACTGGAAACAACGGACGTTCTCTGCCCTCTAATTTAGCCGTTCTACTTTCGAAGCATTAGCTGTCGGCTGCACCGCCTTGTTAAGCCTCATTTACTGGCCCTGCCCAGTTTCGACCATCTTTTCTATTTCCTGATTATGTTTATCGTTGACCTCGGTGATCTTGTCTACGCTCCTCCTGAGTTTTGTTCCATCATATCCGACGAGGTCTGCGGCCTGCAGAGGTTTTGTGTTTTCATGTAATTCAGTTTTGCTTTGAGAATTGGGATCTGTGGCAGCGGTTTTCTTCTGACATCCCGATGAAAGCAAAATCATCGAGAAAATGATTGCGACAAACCCTAACGGAAGCATGGTTTTCATAGCCCTAACAAAGCTTATACCGAATTACTCGATCTATCGGGATTATAGACCGATAACCGCACGCAGGATACCGATTACTTCTTAATCTCCACCCACTCGTTGCGCGCGCGCGAGTCGGCGACTGCCTGGACAACGCGCATGTAGCGAACGCCTTCTTCAAAGTTCGGACGCGGCCGGACGCGTCCGCGCGATTTCACCGCGGCGAGAAAATCTTCTTCCACGCGCCATTCGCCTTCCAACTCCGGCGCAAGATCGACAATGTGCAAGGCGCGATCGCCAAGCTTACCTGCTTGCACAACGTCTGAACCAAAATCGTAAGTAAGAGTGCCGGCGCTGCCGTAAATTTCGAGCCGGTCGCCGGGAGCCAGGGCATCGACGCCGCTGAACTCGAGCACGCCTTCGGCGCCGTTTTCAAACTGGCAAAGCACAGTCAGCAAATCGGGGATGATCACTTGGTAGCCCTGTCGGATTGGATAGATGACCTTTCCACGCGCGAAGACGCCGATGATGTCTCCGAGCCAGCGCTGCAAAACCTCGACGTAAATCCCCAGTGTGAGAACATTCAGTCCGCTAAGCTCGATCCTTTGCCGCCAGTGCGGTGGCGCGTTCGGATCCAAATAACTGCTCGTGAAACTTTGCAGTCGCACGTGATGCGGTTGTCCGATGTAATTCTCGGCCAGGAGCTTTTTCACGAGCAGATCAGCGCGCATGCCCATGGGGGGCGGACAAAGCATCGTTACCAACTCAGGATAACGCTTCGATGCCGCAAGCATTTCCTCGGCTTCGGCCAAATCCATCGACATGCGTGCCTGACAAAATACGTGCTTGCCCGCTTCAAGCGCGGAGATCGTCACCGCCGAATGCATGTAAGGCGGCGTACCGATCCAAATAATATCTAAGTCGGGAAGGGCGAGCAGATCGGCCCAATTTTGCATCGGGGTCGCATGAGGAAGATTTTCCCGGCAAAAGTTTTCTGAGCTTTCGTAAGTCGAATTTGAAACCGCCACGATTTCGACTTCGGAATATTTTATCAGCGCCGGCAAATGGCGGGCGCGCACGATACTGCCCGCTCCAACAATCCCGATCCGCAGCTTATGATTATTCTTTTGCATCGCGCCTCAAACGCAATTCTCGATCTTGGGGCTGGGCCGCGCATGGCGCGAGTCAATTTTGACCATTTCGTTCAGTGATCGTTCAAGATTCGCTTGACCTAACAAGCGGAGCGCGGCAGGTTGCGCAGCTTTTTCGCCAGCTATGTCAAAAGTTTGCACCATCACGGGTTCCCGGGTCACGCGTGGCAGCGTCATTCACCGTCGTGGTATGGCGAAGAAAAAAGGCGGAGTCGGGCGGCATGTGACAAAAAATGTACCGCGTATTTTCGCGCCGAATTTGCGCCGACAGCGGATTTGGGTGCCGGAACTGAAG
>QHOJ01000317.1 GCA_003218735.1 Verrucomicrobiota bacterium | reverse complement strand
CACGGATTTGTTTCGAAGGCGGAGAATACGCAAATGGTCGCATATTCAACGAACAAGAAGGCGAACCAGCAGACGAGCGCGACCTTCAAACCAGCGATGGCGTTCACGGCGTTGACTCGGCTGACCAACCATGCCAGCGCGTAATTGACAAAAATAGCCGCAACAAAAGCGAGCAAATAGGCGGAGACATTATGCGTCCGCTCGATGTCGGTCATCGTCCTGGCGTGAAGATTCAACCACTTCTCGCCAAGGACGGCGTACCAGCCCCAGCCGATGAGGAAATAAACCACTACAAGAATCCAGACGGCGCGATGATTGATCTTGTTGTTCATAGAAACGGCACGATTATCACACTGCCACAATTTTGATGGCAAGTTGATTCACCCAAAAGTTCGATGTTGATCTAACGTGAATGCAGCTTATCTTGCCCTCGCCGCCGCCGCCATTCTCATCTTCACCGCTTGCATTCTCGCTGCAAGGAAAATGCCCCGACGCCTGAAACCAAAGCGTGTTTTGATCATCGCACTGATCAGCCTGATCGCGGTTTTCATCCTGTGGCTGTTTGTCACGATCATGTCGCGTCCTCACACGGAAGAACAGCAGGCGCCAGATCAACCAGCTAATTCGGGTTCCAACTTGCGAATAATTGGCAACGCAACTTAGAAACTTGTGCCACCTCAATAAATGTAAGGTGTGGAAAGCGGGAACGCGTTCTTGATCAATTCGAGACGCGGGCTCGCGTTCTCAGCAATAATGACTTCCACGACATCGAAACGAAAGAGAATGTCGGGGTTATCCAGCATTCGCAACCAGTTGAGTCCGCCGCGCGAGATGCGTTTTTGTTTTTGTCGATCGACCGCTGCGACTGGTCGGCCGAAATCCTCGCTGGCACGCGTCTTTACCTCTACGAAAACCAGCGTGTCCTGATCGCGACAGACGACGTCGATCTCGCCGCCGCTGCGTCCTTTGAAGTTGCGGTAGAGAATTTTGAGAGCTTCGAGGGCAAGAAGCGGCTGCGCCACCGGTTCGAAAGATCGGCGATGGATCGGACAAGGCCCGAATTCATGAAGTTTCAAGAGATGCAGTTCAGTGCTGTAGCCTTTGTGCCGGCTGAAACAATATTCGGGAAAACGGGCGCAGAAGTCACGCATCATTCTGTCGCGGGTGACCTTCGCGATCACGCTGGCGGCGGCCATGCTGAGGCTGAGGCAATCGCCCTCAATAACAGCGGTCTGCGGAAATGGAAACGGAATGACGGGCAGGCCATCGATCAGAACGTGATCGGGCGGAATAGTAAGCGCGGCAATGGCCAGGCGCATCGCGTTGTGCGTCGCCCGCAGTATATTGATTCGGTCGATCTCGATCGAATCGATAATACCGACCGCCCAACTGATTTCGGAGTTCCCTATCAATTCACAATAAATTTCCTCGCGTAATTCCGGCGCGAGTTGTTTGGAATCATTCAGGCGCCGGTGTCGGAATTTTTCCGGAAGAACCACCGCAGCGGCTACAACCGGTCCGGCGAGCGCGCCGCGACCAGCCTCGTCAATTCCAGCAATGCGAGCGGCGCCGACGGCACGCAATTTTTTCTCGTAACGGAATCCGCAGCGCCGATACATGCGGCTTGAATCATCCGCAGATTATGCAGATTTCCCACAAAAATTTTTGGGGAATAACTTCTGTACCCAATCCTGAATTTGATGAGACGGATCTCATCGCTTCATCATTCCCTGACCGCGGTCGCTTCCTTGCCCTTGCGCCCGCGGAGGTAATTCAACCTGGCGCGACGAACGCGGCCTTGTTGTTCCACTTCGACCTTCGCGATCCGCGGCGAATGCAATGGGAAAACCCGCTCGACGCCTTCGCCGTAAGAAATTCGACGCACGGTGAAGGTCTCGTTTGATCCACGGCCTTTGCGTCCAATCACGATGCCGGTGAAAATCTGGATTCTCTCCTTGTCTCCTTCGACTACGCGGGTGTGAACGCGCACGCTGTCGCCCACCGAAAACTGGGTCCTGTCGGTTTTTTGCTGTTCTTTCTCGATAGCGTCAATAGTTAGATTCATGAAAATCCCCTCCCCCTTCCCGCCCGCTGGACGGGCGAACATTTTCATTCGGATAAGATGAAAAGGCAAACGAAAGATGCCGTAGCTGGGCGCCTTTGGCGCGTCGAGTGAGAGGGTGCTCTTTTTGGACGGCCCACAGGGCGGTGGCTACAACGTTTTCGATCTTTTTCTCTTACTCGTGCTCGCCATCGTAATCGAAGACGATTGACCACGAATCAGGCGTCGCTCCGCCGTTATTTGTGATTGTCACGCGACCGAATATAGTCGCTGCCTTCGCGCTCGTAGCTCAACTGGATAGAGCGACGGCCTCCGGAGCCGTAGGTTGTGGGTTCGAGCCCCGCCGGGCGCAGTTCAATTTCGGATTTCGGAAAGCGGATTGCGGATTAAGCCAGCGCGTCGATCCGGCCGAGCAAAT
>QHOJ01000210.1 GCA_003218735.1 Verrucomicrobiota bacterium | reverse complement strand
ACGGCCTCAGATGGATACTCTGCGGTTAGATCATACTCGATCGCCTCTGCGCCGAACTCTGAAAGGCGCGTTGAACTAACCGTCGAACGACTGCCTGACGGCGAAGTCTCACCCTATCTCACACAAGAAATTGCAGTCAGCGACCGTCTGGAGTTGCGAGGTCCGATCGGAGGTTGGTTCGTGTGGCGCGCCCAACAGACTGAGCCGATCCAGCTAGTAGCAGGGGGTTCGGGCATTGTCCCGCTCATGGCCATGATTCGCTCGCGTGCGTTGGCGGGCAGTACCGCGCCGTTTCGATTGTTGTATTCCGTCCGCGAACGACAAGCGGTCTTTTACCGCGAGGAACTCCAGGCGCTATCTGATCACGACCGTTCTATGAACCTTACGTACGCCTACACACGAGTTGCTCCAAAGGATTGGCCGCGACCGCCCAGCCGCATCGACGCCGCCCTGATCGCGAATACCACCTGGCCATCAAAGCTTGTCCCGACTTGCTACGTTTGCGGCCCCACATCGTTCGTAGAAAGTGCGTCGAGACTCCTTACCTCCTCAGGCAATGACCCTGAAAAGATAAGGACGGAGCGTTTTGGCCCCACAGGAGAACGACAATGAATCCGAATATCGATGACTACCTTGATGGTAACGCTGCCGCGGGTGAGTTGAGCAACATATTTGCCATGGATGTTACAGCTGCAGAGGGACAGTGTGCGCACTGCGGCGCAATAAAGCGCTTTGCTGAGGCACATGTATACATGCAAGGTCCCGGTCTCGTGGCGCGGTGCTCCGTTTGTCAGCACGCACTCCTTTTTGATCCTCGATACATCACAACTCGTCGAGTCCGGCCGGTAGCTCTGATTCTCAGAAAGCTTGGTTTCGCTGCTTTCTGGCCGGCGGCAGGAGAATTAATGGGTAACGTTCAGGTCGCAATGCTGGCAGGGGCGCTTTATACGCTATTACGAGACGCTGTGTTCACTCATCCGACCATGAGTGAGACTTTGGGAATGTTGTTTGCCCGCGTGCCCAAACGACGCGACGCGGCTGCGGAGAAACGCCAATACACGTCAGTCAGCTCGTAAGGACTAGGCCAATGATCGGAATGACCAGAGCTAATGCTGTTAACGCGTTTGGCAACTTACGTTTCCATTGGCCGGAGTATCTGATGGAAGCTGGTGAGCTTGGTTTGTACATGTTCTCTACATGCGCAATCGCAACCTTGTTACAACATCCTGCTTCACCGGTCCGACATGTTATCGCTAACAGCTTCTTTCGCCGGGCCGTTATGGGATTAGGCATGGGCGCCACTGTTGTCGCGATTGTCACCTCACCTTGGGGTAAGCAGTCCGGAGCTCATTTCAATCCGGGCGTAACGCTCACGTTTTATCGATTGGGAAAGATGGACTTCTCAGATGCGGTATTCTACGTTGCCGCGCAACTCATTGGCGGGATTAGCGGTGTCGTGATCGCTACATATCTGCTGCTGGGTGCGCCGGGTGACCCCGCGGTACGCTACGCGGTGACAATTCCTGGCAGGTATGGCAACGCTGCCGCCTTTGTCGCAGAAATGACGATTTCTTTTATTCTGATGATTACGGTCCTGTTCGTGTCCAATCGTAAAGACGTCGCACGATACACACCGTACTTTGCCGGCGCACTGATCGCGATATATTGGACCTTCGAATGGCCGCTGTCCGGGATGAGCACGAACCCGGCACGAACACTTGGTTCGGCATTTTCTGCCAACTATTGGCACGCGCTTTGGATCTATTTTACCGCGCCCCCGTTAGGCATGCTAGCCGCCGCCGAGATTTTTCTCAGGGTTCGCGGAGGGGTAGGTCCCATTTGCGCGAAGCTGCACCACGCGAATAACAAGCGCTGCATATTCCACTGCGGATATCGAACAGCGCCCTCGCAATTCTTAGGTTCTTCTACCAGGACTACTTTAGCAAAATAAATATGCAAATTGGAATGATTGGCCTTGGCAGGATGGGTGGAAACATGGCGCGACGCCTGACTAAGGGCGGGCATCAATGCGTTGTGTTCGACCGAAACCGGGAAAACGTTAATGCACTCGCGAAAGAAGGTCCAGCGCCGGCCTACTCGCTCGAGGAACTCGTTGAAAAGCTCAGCGCACCGCGCGCCCTCTGGATCATGCTCCCATCCGGTGCGCCTACTGAAGAAACCGTCGCGGCACTTTCCAAACCACTGGAATCGGGCGACGCGATCATCGACGGCGGCAATTCGTACTACGTCGATGACATTCGTCGCGCAAAGGAACTGGCCTCTAAAGGAATTCATTATGTCGACGTGGGCACAAGCGGCGGCATCTGGGGATTGGAACGTGGTTACTGCATGATGATCGGCGGAGAAAGGGACGTAATTCAACAGCTCGATCCAATCTTCGCCACTCTCGCTCCGGGGATCGGTAGCATTCCGAGGACCCCTGGTCGCGAGAAACTCGGTGGGACCGCCGAACAAGGGTATTTGCATTGCGGCCTCAACGGCGCCGGCCACTTCGTCAAGATGGTTCATAACGGCATCGAGTACGGACTCATGGCCGCTTATGCCGAGGGCTTGGGCGTTTTGAAATCCGCCAACGCGGGAGCATGGCAAAGTGAAGCCGATGCCGAGACGACACCGTTGCGCGATCCGGAGCATTATCAACACGACCTCAATCTGGCCGATATCGTCGAAGTCTGGAGACGCGGCAGCGTAATCGCATCATGGCTGTTGGATCTGACAGCGAGCGCCTTGGCTGCGGACGCGAAGCTGACGAAATTCGCCGGCCGCATCTCTGATTCCGGCGAAGGCCGTTGGACGATCAAGGCTGCGATTGATGAAGGCGTTCCAGTGCCGGTATTGACCACCGCGCTGTACGAACGGTTCGCCTCACGCGGCGAGGCGGATTATCAGGACCGCTTGCTCTCCGCGATTCGTTTTGGGTTTGGCGGGCACCTGGAAAAAGCGGCCGAACGGCTATGAAGCAAATTTCTCTTCATTCGGATACTTTGGTGTTTTTCGGGGCAACCGGCGATCTGGCCTACTAACGCCGTGCGAAAGATTCACCGTCATGGCCACTGAAGAATCAAGTTTCGCACCGCCTTCCAAACCTGCGCCTGGCCAAACTCGAGGAAGATTGGCGGGCGTTCTCGCTTCAAGAAAAGCTAAACTACGTACTGCGCTCGTTGTCGTTGGAGCGGTCGTGATCGTTTTTGTGATCATTCCGCGAATTTTTCACGCGCTGCACACGGTCTCGACTGACGACGCTTATGTGAACAGTTATGTCACGTTCGTCGCACCGCGCGTAAGTGGACAGGTCGCGCGCGTCCTTGTTGACGACAACAATCGGGTAAAGAAAGGCGACGTCCTTGTCGAGCTAGATCCCGAACCGTTTCGTGTGCAGGTCGCAATCAAACAGGCGGCCGTCGATACGGCGCAAGCAGAGCTGGTAACGGCCCAAGCGACCGTCCGCAGTCAGATTGCGCAAGCACGCGGCTTGCGGTTTAAGCTACAGCACGCGATTGAAGATGTGGACAATCAGGTCGCTCTCATCCGGGCGCGCGTTGCGACATGGGAACAGAGTAAGGCGACGCAAATGCTGGCCCAAGCGGAGTTCGATCGCTCTAAGAAGCTTCTCGAGACCAAAGTAGCAAGCAAGGAAGAGTTCGATCAGAAACGCGAGCAGCTCGGCGTGGCGAATGCACAGGTGAAGCAAGCGCTGGAAAATGTTTATCAGGCGCGCGCCGCTCTCGGTTTGCCGGCCCAACCGCCGGAAGGCGCAAATCTTGCCGATGTCCCGCCGAATCTCGATCAAACTTTTTCGTCGGTTCGCGAAGCACTTGGCAACCTTATGGAAGCGGCGGCCCAACTCGGAGTTGTCTCTTCATCATGGGACCTGACGCCGAAACAAGTGGTGGAGGAATTTTATAGGCGCGACCCAGGCGGCGATATCAACAAGATTTATGCAGAGATCATCAAGACCGCGCCGGGTTTGAAACAAGCCGAAGCGAAATTGATGCAGGCACAGCGTGATCTTGATCAAGCAAAACTGAATCTGCGCTACTCCACAATCGTGGCCGAAATAGACGGCGTTATCACACGTCGCAACGTCAATCCCGGAAACAACGTGCAGGCAGGCCAAAGTTTGATGGCGATCCGATCGCTGCGCGACATTTGGGTGGACGCGAATTTCAAGGAAACACAGCTGCACAATTTGCGAATTGGACAACGGGTCGCGGTCAAGGCCGACATGTATGGCAGCAAACACAAATTCGAGGGACGCATTTCCGGTTTTACCTTTGGCACTGGCTCGACTCTGGCGCTATTACCGCCACAGAACGCGACCGGCAATTTCGTAAAAGTTGTGCAACGTCTTCCCGTGCGGATCGATCTTGTGAATTATGATCCCGATAAGGTTCCGCTGTTCGTTGGACTTTCGGTTACGCCATCAGTCGATTTGCGGAGCAAACCGACAGGACCGAACGCAGGGAAATTTTTACAAGAACTAATCCCGCAGCCGTCTCCAGCTAAAAGCGCCAAGTTGGCGAAATAATGAGCACGTCATCGATCGCCGTGCCGGAATACTCGGCAACGGCAGATCTGCGCGCCGTCAATCCGTGGTTCGTCGCACTCGCAGTCGTCATTCCGACATTCATGGAAGTGTTGGACACCACGATCGCGAATGTGGCGCTGCGTCACATCGCTGGCGGATTATCGGCGGCCGTGACCGACGGCGAATGGGTCATCACGAGTTATCTAGCTGCCAACGCGATTATTCTCCCAATTTCCGGCTGGCTCTCGATTCGACTTGGCCGTCGCAATTATTTTCTCCTGTCGATCCTGGTCTTTACGGTCGCATCCGCGTTGTGCGGAATGGCCACGAGTTTGAACATGCTAATCTTCTCGCGCGTTCTTCAAGGTCTGGCCGGCGGTGGATTGCAACCTTCCAGTCAGGCCGTGCTCTTGGATGCCTTTCCGAAAGAGAAACAAGGCACAGCTCAGACGGCTTTCAGCATCGCCGCGTTGCTTGCGCCGGTCGTCGGGCCGACTCTCGGCGGCTACGTTACGGATAATTACGGTTGGCGCTGGGTTTTTTATATCAACGTACCCGTCGGACTTCTCGCGCTAGTCATGTGCAACGCGCTCGTGTTCGATCCGCCCTATCTCAAAGCGCAAAGCGCCGAAGCTCGTAGACAGAATCGAGCATTCGATACGCTTGGTCTTAGCCTGCTGGCGGTCACCATGACTTCGTGGGAAGTTTTGGTTAGCAAAGGCCAGGAGTGGGATTGGTTTGGCGATCCTTTTCTGCGCGTGCAAGGGCTGGCACTGCTCTTCGTGCTTGGCTTGGTCGGTCTAATTATTCGAGAGAAGCGCTACGATAATCCGCTGATCAATTTCCGGACGCTGAAGGACCCAAACTTTCGCGTCTGTTGCATGATCATTTTTTGCGCGTTCGCCACTCTCTACGCGAACAGCGTGAGCCTTCCTGCATTGCTCCAATCGCTCTTCGGCTATGATGCTACCACCTCGGGGCTGGTACTCTCGCCAGCGGCAATTTTTTCGATCATCATGCTCGTGATCGTCGGCTGGTTGTTAGGCCGGGGCGTCGACGCGCGTTATCTCATGGCTGCGGGTCTTTTCGTCCTCGGAATCGGCGGTTACTGGATGTCGCGATTGAATTTGGAAATCAGTCCGTGGCAAATCGTCTGGCCGCGCGTGGTCTTCATCATGGGTCTTTCCACGATTTTTGCTCCGCTCAACGTCGCCGCGTTCATCAACATTCCACCACAACTGCGCGGCGCGGCAGTCGGCTTGCTTGCGCTACTGCGCAACGAAGGCGGCAGCGTTGGAACTTCGCTCGCTCAAACAATCCAGCAGCGGCGCGATCAATTCCACAGTTTGCGGCTCGGCGAAAACCTCGACCCGCTGAATCCAGCGGTGAATTCCTATGTCGATCAAACGCAACGTGTTTTTCTTCAGCAGAGCGGAGACCCGGTTGCCGCAAATCAGGTGGCGCTGCAAAGTCTCGCTAACCTGCGCGAACAACAATCGTCGTCCCTGGCTTACTTTGATGTCTTCTTCATCTTTGCTGTAGTCGCTGTCGCGCTCCTCGCTCTGGTTTTCTTTATGAAACGTTCGGTCGCCGCCAAAGGGCCGCACGTCGCGGCTGAATGAGACGAAATGGAGCGTGTAAATGTCCATTAGTGCAATCACG
>QHOJ01000316.1:1319-2210 GCA_003218735.1 Verrucomicrobiota bacterium | reverse complement strand
GCTCATAGCAATAGACTGAGGTTCGCCAGGATTATAGTTCAACGGCGAAAATATAGACACAAAAACGCACAATGGCGTTCACTTTACGCCTGCGGCGAAGACGGTTCGAAAATGCGGGCTCTGCTTGTCCCGTGCGACGACGCTCACCTCAATTTCGCGGAAGCTGTTTTTTTCCAGAAACTGATGCAACTGCACTTCGCTAAATCCGAGCCAGTGGTCCGCATACAATTCGCGAGCCCGTTCGAAACGATGGCTCAGAAGATCTAGGATGACCAGCCGCCCGCCGCGTTTCAACAGGCGATGTGCCGCCGCGATGGCACGTTGCGGGTGAATGGCGTGATGCAGCGCCTGGCTCAAAATCGCAAGATCGACACTGTTGTTTGCGATCGGCGGATCTTCGATGTCGCCAAGCCGGTATTCAAGATTCTTGAATCCATGCTTTTTTGCCAGTTGAGACCCGAATTCAACCATCTTGTGCGAATTATCGATCGCGATAACTTTGCGAGCGTTTTTCGCAAGCAACTGTGAAAGGGTACCTTCGCCCGCGCCCAGATCAGCTACGGTAAGCGGTGGCAGCAGGGTGATGAGGGCGTGGGCCAGCGCCTGCCATGATCGTCCGGGACAGTAACGCCGCCCAAATTTTCCCGCGAGCTCATCGAAGTACTCGCGCGCTTTGTCCTGACGTTTGCGAAGAACCAGTTTGAGACTGGTGCGATCGCGCGCTGTTTCTGGTAATTCGCGCGCGAGCGCCCGGGTCAATTCCGCGATCCGCGTCCTCCGCGAATCGTGTCCGTTTTCACTGGCGCCATAGTAAACATTTTTGCCGGCCCGCCGATCTTCCACGACCCCGGCGCGTTTTAATTGCGCGAGATGACTTGAAATGCGCGACTG
>QHOJ01000316.1:0-1266 GCA_003218735.1 Verrucomicrobiota bacterium | reverse complement strand
CGAGCAATCGCAGGAAATTTATGGTTGACGCCATCGGAACGTCCAACGATATATCGACGTATCATGATTGGTCAATATGTTGTCGCGGCGTTACAAATGTTAAAAATGTTACATCGTTACAACGTTGGCTGTTTTAAGCTGTGATCCAGCCGCTCTAACCTTTGTAACCCTTTTAATTTATTTAACGCATTAGCCATGTCCCATCGTTACATCTTTTCCTCCGAATCGGTCACGGAAGGTCATCCCGACAAAGTTTGCGACACCATCAGTGATTACATCCTTGACGCCTGCCTCGAACAAGATCCGCTGAGCCGCGTCGCTTGCGAAACGCTCGCGAAAGGCAATCTGGTTGTGCTCGCGGGCGAGATCACAAGTAACACCAAACTTGATTTTGAAGAGCGGGTCCGTGACGCTATCCGGGGCATCGGCTATGTGAACGGCGATTGCATTTTTCACGCCGACACCTGTCGTGTGATTTGGGAGATGAGCGAGCAATCGCGCGACATCAAGCAGGGTGTCGATCAAGCGGCGGCTGAAGGCAAAGGCACGGCCGAGCAAGGGGCTGGAGATCAAGGGCTGATGTTCGGTTTTGCGTGCAATGAAACGCCGGAATTGATGCCGGCTCCCATTTCATTCGCGCACAAACTCGGGCGCGAGCTCATGCGATTGCGCAAGTCCGGCGAAATCCCGTGGCTGCGACCCGACGCCAAGACCCAGGTTTCGATCGAATATGACGGCTACAAACCTGTACGCGCCACAACCGTGGTGGTTTCTTCGCAGCACGCGGCCGATGTGAAACAAAAGGAAATCCGCGAAACCTTGATCGAGCTCCTGATCAAAAAAGTGATGCCACCTGAATGGATCGACGAGAAAACAGCCTACCTGATTAATCCGACTGGCCGGTTTGTCATCGGCGGGCCGGAAGGCGACGCTGGAATCACTGGGCGCAAGATTATTTGCGACACCTACGGCGGAATGGGCAGGCACGGTGGCGGAGCGTTTTCGGGGAAGGATCCGAGCAAAGTCGATCGCAGCGCCGCGTATATGGGACGTTGGATCGCGAAAAATGTCGTCGCTTCCGGATTAGCGGACCGATGCGAAGTGCAATTCGCTTATGCGATCGGCCATCCCGAACCGGTGAGTGTCAGCGTCGATACATTTTGCACCGGTAAAGTAGACGAAGAAAAATTGGAGCGCGCGATCTGGAAGGTATTCAATTTCAAGCCGGCCGAGATTATCAAACAGCTCGATCTACTCCGACCAATT
>QHOJ01000209.1 GCA_003218735.1 Verrucomicrobiota bacterium | reverse complement strand
GCAGTACCCCTATCAGGCTTTCAAAGTCATGCATGGACTCTGGGGAATGGGACAGATGATGTTCAGCAAATATATTGTAGCGGTTGACGAGGAGTGCGACGTGCACAACACGAGCGACGTGCTCTTCCGGCTCTGCGCGAACACCGATCCGGCGCGGGATACAACCATCATCAAAAATCCGAGCGACTCGCTCGACCACGCGCCGACCGAGCAGAACATTGGGTCGCACATGGGATTTGATGCAACGCGCAAGCTGCCGGGCGAGAACTATCACCGTCCCTGGCCGGAATTACTTAAGATGACCGAAGAGGCGCAGGCGCTCGTCGACGCACTCCAGGCACAAACGGGCTGATCGATCTTGACGCGAGATCCCGGACCAAGCTGAAAATCGATTACGGTTTTCGAAAAAGTCGGCCGGTGTCGACATCGCGAGTCAATCCGCCGGGCGGAACGCTGCGAAGATCATAAACGCGACCGGTGTAAGGGCTGTAGTAGAAACCTGGCGTCCCAGCCCAACGCCCGAATGGAAAACCGCCTGGAGGCGGCGGACCATAACGCGCGGCTTGATCCTCTTCGACGGCCGCCCCGACTAGCGTGCCGGCCGCGGCACCTGCGGCAGCGCCGATGGCTGCACCGCGGACATTACCTGTCGCTGCACCGCCAATGATCGCTCCGGTCGCAGCACCTATTCCGGCCCCCTGACCAACTGGCGTGTCACACGAGCTGAGAACGAAAGAGCTCAGCGCAATAAACGAAACAATCGCGAGAAAGTTTTTTTTCATAAATTATTTATGTCGGTGAATTCAACTTCGCCTATTGAGCGAGGTTGCGCTTTTATGCTGACCATGTCGCCGAAGACCGGGCTTTAATATTCGTTATTATGATTTGGCAATTGAAAAGTTGGGCGGATCCCGAGCGCCGTAAATTCAAAGACTTTTGAGTAGCTGCGCCGCGATCCGGCTGGCTTTCTCTAATTTGCTAAGGCGGTATTCTTTTTCGAAAACGTGAAATTTGTCCAGTTCCATTCGGCGAAGCAAGCCGCGATAAACCGACCCCATGATCCGGGCGGCGACCATCGATCGTCGATCTTCAGGCGGAAGCGACGCTGCCGCGCTTGAGAAAAACTGCCGCGCTCGCTGTGCTTCGAACTTCATCAGGCGAACGAAACGCTCGTTATATTGCCGATCTTTCAGTTCCGCCTCGGAGTATTCGTACCGTGCCAAATCCTCCTGCGGGAGATAGATTCGGCCGTTGCGTAAATCTTTCCCGATATCACGTATGATGTTCGTCATTTGCAAAGCCAGCCCAAGTTGAAGCGCATACTCTTTGCAGGCGGGATTTCGATATCCAAAAATCTCGATGCTGACGAGGCCAACTACGCTGGCGACCCGGTAGCAATAAACGCGCAGTTCCTCGAACGTCGCATACCGTGAAATGCTCAAGTCCATCTCTACGCCGGAAATAATTTCCTCAAGCATTTCAATAGACAGCGAGTACTTGCCGATCAAGTATCGGACCTCATGCGCAAGGGCCGGCTCGCCTGGAATCGCGGAGCGGAGCATATCGCGCCATGCCGCCAAGCGCTGCCGCTTTTCTGCAACATTGAGCTTCGAAGAATCAGCAATGTCGTCAACTACGCGGCAAAACGCGTAGAAAATGTTGATGTCTCGCTTGCGTTCGCGCCCTAACGAAATAAATGCCAGTGCCAGATTCGATTTGCTCTGGCGAGTGATGTTCGCTGCCTTCACCTGGGTGTCTCTCGCAATCGGGCTTATTTTTGAATCCATTTCTCTTGATGAAGGCGGACCGTCTCACATTCGCGAAACAAACAGACCCATGAAGCCAAAAGCCAGGCGGTGATAACTCCGCGAAGACAGGCAAAAATGAATTTCCAAAGAAAGAGCGCGCCCAATCGGTCGGCGATCGCGCCGCGCACAACTGCGTCACAAATCATGATGCCAAAGAAGTGGATTCCGCAAATGAGCAGGAACCAACCGAGGGGGCCTGTGTTTCGCCAGATGAACCGGCGATGCGCGCGGAGCGCATCGCCCAAGCTTTCATTGTGTAGAGCGAGCGAGATTTGGACTGAGCAAAAAGCAATGATTAAACCGCTCATCACGCAGCGCTGAATTGGCAGGTAGTCGAGCACACCCGGAATATTCGTGAAGTAGGCCAGCAGAAGCGGCAGCCGCACCAGCAACGTACTGAACAACACGACAACACCAGCCCACTTCAAAACATAACTGAAGCGGCGCATGGCGAAACGGAATAGCTCCCCTTCTTCAAAACTGACGCCTTTGACCCATGCCAGGCAAACCGTGATCAAATATACCTGGATATAGACGCCAAACAGATATTCGAAAATGAATGCCACGGCATCGACGGTGGCAGAAATTTGCAGTAATCCCGATGCCGGAAGCAACCTACCCCACTCCGGCAAACGCCAGAACACAATCGGTTTGAAGAGCGATGCCAACCCGCTCAGCAGCAGAATTGCGTAGATGAAATAGCTCCAAAAACGATACCGCTTCCACAAAGAACGAAGCAATGCGCCATGCAGACCACGCCAGTTGATGACCATGAGGACAGCGGCCAGAACTGAAAGCGGATAAGTGGTGGTCGCGTTATCAAAAATTCCCGCGACCCCCTCCAGAGCCGGCAATGGTGTCTCCCTCCATATCTCGATAAAAGTCGGCCAGCGCCAGCTCGGCAATGAGGTGACTTGGTTCAGGTCGAGATCGGCCGAATTCCGGATGGGAGTGAAAGTGGCGAATTGAAAAATGAAATAACCAAATCCAAGAAGGGCAAAGGTGAGCCAGATACGTTTGAAGCGACCGATGCAGCGAAAACCATCGCCGAACGCGGGCCGCACCGGGTTAAAGACCATCAACAACGCATATCCGCCGCAGAGCCCAAGCACAGGATATAGTCGCGGGAGGCTTGAGACCATGCCGGACAAATATCCGCCTAACGAATTAAACCCCAGTGCCAGTTGAACGGCCAGTAAACAAACAAACCGCGACCGACGAGATTTTCGTCTGGCACCGGCCCCCAGTAACGGCTGTCGTAACTGTTGTAGCTGTTATCGCCCAATGCAAAATAGCCATGCTCGGGCACGACGAACGACTGATTTGGCTGCGTCAGATAATCGCGACCCAAGGCGTAACCCCGATACGGTAGTTTCGCTGCCATCACCCGGGCAAAGCCAAAACCTTCTGCGATTTTTCCATCTATGTAGAGAAGTGGCGGATCGATGCGCAACTCATCTCCTGGCAGGCCACCCAATCGTTTGATGTAAAAGGGCGACCCGGTTTCCGGGTCTTCCCGAATGCCCGAGATGTGATTTGTCCGGAAAACGAAAACGTCGCCGCGGTGCGGCTTAACGAAGTTGTAGCTAAACTTGTCGACAAAGACCTGATCCCCTGTGTCCACTGCGCCCCTGGCAATAATTTCACCACGGTGATAAGTCCGTCCGGGGAAAACGCTGAAATCATGACTGAGTGTCTCGGGCGACGCATAAACCAGAAAATTTTGATGCTGACAGATCAGGCGCGATAATGTGAAAAAGAAGAGAAATTTTCTCTGCCCGATCTCGGTAATCTGATCATCTTCGCGCGAGACAACGTCGATATAATTGCGGCCAAGTATAACGAAGTCCGCGATCTGTCGCAGAATGTTCGGGGTCGGCGCTGTCCTCGGATGACCAATAATTCCGTTCAAAGTGGGTTGCATCGAGCCGGTCGGGATTTTGAACGGTTGCAAAAAAAAGGAGCGGATGCCGACTGCAACCACAATCGCAACCAAGATTACCTCACAATTTTCGCGCCAGTGCGATTCCCAGTTTACCGGCGTCAGTCTGTGTAATGTCTTATCGAGCGCTTCTGCTGCGCCATGTGTCCTTTCGTGATCGCGTTCACCCAACGCGGTGCGCAGGTTTTCTATTCCAGCGACGATCTCTTCCCGGTTCGAGGCGCTCAGGAGATCGTCCTTGTAGCGCAGATATTTTTGAGCATGCCGCACAAGCAATCGGCTGTGCTTAACGTAACGGGGCGTAAACATTGATTATCGGCTACTGGTTGCTAGATGCTGGATGCGTTCACGCTTTTATCCTCATTGCGCCTTCAGCACCTCGATGAACGCTTTCGCCTTCCATTTGTCATTCCGAGCCCCGAAAGCCTTCGGGGTCGAGGAATCTCTCATGCCTGAACAGTAAGAGATGTCTCGACTCCGCTCGACATGACAAGAAGCTTTACGTTGGACGTCGAGTGTTAGGCGTTTTGTTCCGACCCTCATTGTGCCTTTAACACTTCGATGAATGCCTTCCTGCGGGATATTGATCTTGCCGATGCTCTTCATTCTTTTTTTTCCTTCTTTTTGTTTCTCCAGCAATTTCCGTTTCCGCGTGATGTCGCCTCCGTAGCATTTCGCGGTTACATTTTTTCGTAATGCCGAAACGCTCTCCCGGGCAATAATTTTTCCACCAATCGCCGCCTGGATGGCGACTTGGTAGAGCTGACGTGGAATCACTTCTTTCAATTTGGCTGCGAGCTGGCGTCCTCTTGCCTCCGCGCGATCTTTGTGAACAATCGTCGAAAAGGCATCGACTGGTTCGCCATTCACCAGCAGGTCGAGTTTTACCAATTTGGATGGGCGATAACCAGTGTGCTCGTAATCCATTGAGCCATAGCCCCGGCTAATGCTTTTGATCTTGTCATTAAAGTCGACAAGAATTTCGTTGAGGGGCAGTTCGCAATGCAACATCACGCGGCGGGTGTCAAGCGACTCGGTGTGGTCCATTTGGCCGCGCTTCTCAAGGATTAATTGCAAGATGTCACCGATATTTTCATTCGGGCAAAGGATGTACGCTTTTACTATTGGCTCCCGAATTTCACCGATCACACTCGGATTGGGCAAGTGCGCTGGATTATCGATCAAGAGTCTCTCGCCGCGCGTTGTCAGTACTTCATATACCACGCTTGGGCTTGTCGCGATGATATCCATGTTGTACTCGCGCCGGAGTCGTTCCTGGATGATTTCCATGTGGAGCAGACCAAGAAACCCACAGCGAAACCCGAATCCGAGCGCGACCGAGCTTTCCGGCGTGTAGATGAATGCAGCATCGTTCAAGCGCAGCTTTGCGATCGCCGCCTTCAAATGTTCGAAGTCCCCGGTGTTAATTGGATAGATCCCGCTGAAGACCATCGGATGAATTTCCTGAAAACCCGGTAGCGGCTCGCCCGCGGGATGCCGTTGGTCCGTGATCGTGTCGCCGATCTTCATGTCGGCAGTGGTTTTGATGTTCGCGATGAAGTAACCGACGTCCCCGGCGCTGAGCTGCGGCTGGACGAGCATCTTCGGCGTAAATACGCCGACCTCCTTGATCTCATAACGCGCATTGTTGCTCATCAACGTGACCGCGTGATTGGCTTCCATCGTTCCAGACACGACGCGCACGTAGCCAACCACACCGCGGTAGACGTCGAATACCGAATCGAAAACGAGCGCCCGCAAGGTTTCATCCACCGGCTTTTGCGGCGGCGGAACTCGCTTCACAATCGCTTCGAGAATTTCCTCGATACCGATGCCCATCTTCGCGCTTGCTTCGATTGCTTCCTCCGAAGGGATCGCAAGGATTTCCTCCAATTGTCGACGCACGGCAGGTAGATCGGCGTTTGGCAGATCAATCTTGTTAATGACCGGCACAATCGCGAGCCCCTGTTTATGCGCCAGATGAACATTCGCCACTGTTTGCGCTTCAACTCCCTGTGCGGCATCGACAACCAACAGCGCACCTTCACACGCCGCCAGTGACCTTGAAACCTCATATGCAAAATCGACATGCCCCGGGGTGTCGAGCAGGTTTAACCGATACGTTTCGCCCGATTCACTTGAGTAATGCATCGTAACCGGATGCGCTTTGATTGTGATCCCGCGCTCGCGCTCCAAGTCCATCGAGTCGAGCAATTGGTCCTGCTTGTCGCGTTCGTGAATTGTGCCCGTGCGTTCGAGCAATCGATCCGACAATGTGGTCTTGCCATGATCGATGTGCGCGATGATGCAAAAATTACGCGTTAACTCGATGGCCATGGAAGCGCCACTATGCGGGCAGAGCAGAAGTAGCACAAGCGTCCCGCTTCTGTCCGAAGGGGGCCGCAAGCCAGACGCTTGCGCTACCTCGCGCTCCTTCGCTATGTTGAGGGTAACAACATGCCGAAACTAGTCATCAGCGGAATCACACATGAACTCGTCGAAGATCTGATCACGATCGGACGCGGTCCGGATAACATGATTATTATTGCCGATCCGTCGGTCTCGAGTCATCACGCGCAGTTGCAGCTTGCGGGTGAAACTTACCGGTTGAAAGATCTCGATTCGACCAATGGCACACGCGTCAACGGCATCCCGGCCACGGAAACGGCGCTGCGCTTCGACGACCGAATTCGTTTCGGAGGAATCGAAGCACGCTACGAACAGGATACGCCCGGATCGCAACCGCTGCCTCAGCCTAAGGAAATTGAAGCTAAACCCGCGGACTTGAGCGCGGCGCCCGTTGATTTTGCCAACGCATCCCCCTTCCCACGCCGAAAAGAGCAGAAGGACCCAACTCACACTGCAATTTTTGTCGGCTCGGCAATCGTGCTATTCGTATTTCTCGTGAGCATGATCGCCGTGCTTATGATGCACGCGCCCGCACTTTAGCTGTAGCGGCGGTCTTATGACCGACGCAGTAATCCCCTTCAATTCCACGTTTACTCAAGCCTACTAAGAGATGCCTTGACCCATTCGGCTTCGCTGCCGCCACGGCCGGCAGGCAAGGGCAATACTTCACTCGACATGACAGAACCGCACAAGCGCCTGGTGCTTTTCGATATCGATGGCACGCTCATCCATTCGGGCGGCGCGGGTGTGCAGGCGCTCAAATTGACCCTAGTCGAGCGCTTCGATATAGCCGATGACCTGCAGGACATCGAAATCGCGGGCATGACCGATTCCGGCATCGTAGTCAGCATCCTAAAAAAGCATAAGATTCGCGCCACGAACGAAAACGTCAGCGCCTTTCTGGACAGCTACGTGCATTTTCTGTCGCTCGAATTGCCGCAGCGCGAGGGCAAACTACTCCCCGGCGTGCTCGAGCTGCTCAAGAAGCTGAAATCGCGGCCGCACGTCGTCCTCGGGCTTCTCACTGGGAATGTCTCGCGCGGGGCACAACTAAAGCTCGAACATTATGGTGTCTGGCATTTTTTTGAGTTCGGCGCGTTTGCCGACGATCATCAAGATCGAAATCGGCTCGGACCATTCGCTCGGGCTCGCGCAAAGGAAAAGCATGGCCGCGAATTCTCCGCGTCCGAGATCGACGTGATCGGCGACACCCCGCGTGATATCGCCTGCGGCAAAGCATTCGGCGCGCGTACTATCGCTGTCGCGACCGGCACGTGGAGTCGCGAACAGCTTGCAAAATATCAGCCCGATTTTCTGATCGATGATCTTTCGAATGTAGATGCTATTATCGATACGCTCGGATGGTAATCGATTGACGATTGAAGGGTTGAATGAAAAAATCCGTTTCCCCAGCGTTTCCCATGCCTCGTAAAGACCGTCCTAATGTGCTGCCCCTCGAAGGCGAGATCGATCTGCACGTCTCGCCTACCGTCACGGCGTCACTCAACATGATGATCGAGAAAAAACCGAAGCGGCTCGTTATCGATCTTTCCCGCGTAACTTACATCGATAGCGCGGGTCTGGCGGCGTTTATCGAAGGGATGCAAAAGGTCGAATCCTACGGCGGTAAGTTCGCGCTGGCCGGTTTGCAGGAAACCGTGCGCTCGATTTTCGAAATCTCTCGACTCGATCAAGTATTTCGAATTTTCCCGGACGTGGACGCGGCCCTGGCCGCAGCCTGAACCAGAATTTCCAGGGTCTGAGCGACATTCCTTGCAATGTCGAACTGCGACGCACGCTCGATAATTTCTGATCTCGCATCCTCCCTTCGCTCTGCCGCAGACCAAAATCGAATGGCGTCGCGCAAGCGTGTAATGTCGTGAGCAGGATCGACAATCGACGCGTGGATGCCGTCCTTGATGATTTCAGCAAAACCGTTGTCGCGCGTGGTGATCACGGGCAGGCCACAAGCGAGCGCTTCAAGGCAAGCGTTTGAAAACGGATCGTAGATTGTCGGTAAGATGAAAATGTCGGCAGCGGCATAAATGCCTGCAAGATCGACAACGGACGCCGGCTGACGGGAAGCCGGGCGAAGGAGGCGGGAGAGTCTGCGAGATTTCACGAGCTGAAAAGCGCCCGGACCAACTTCGCCAAGAAAATGCACATGCTTGGATTTATAGGAGCGGCGGTTTCCGCGACCCGCGACGAACAACCACATTTTGCGATTACGACACAGCGCCATCGCTGCGATTGCAAAGCGCAAACCTTTACGCTCCCAACCTGAGCCAACAAACAGCAGCATGATGTCGTCCGGCTTCAAATTCAAATCGCCGCGCGCCTTTTCCCGCAGCTCCGAATCGAGCCGGAATTTTTCGAGCGGAACACCGTTTCGCACGATG
>QHOJ01000208.1 GCA_003218735.1 Verrucomicrobiota bacterium | reverse complement strand
TTCCGATCGGCGAGCTGACGAGCCCGTGCATCTCGAAGTTCGTCGGCCCACCGGCACTGTGCACGAACAAGCCGAGCCCGTCGGACTGTTTGATGACGGTCTGCCAGTCGAAACTCGCTTCGATTTTATCCGGCAGCTCGCGGCTGAGGAATTTCGGAACGTCACCGCCCGCGAGCGATGCCGCGATTTTCAAAAGCTCGGCGAGCTTCACGCCGCCGAGAATTTTCGCGTCCGCAAAAAAATCCGCGGGATCGAATTTGTTGCCGATTACGTTTTGCAGCGCGGTCTCGACATCGGCTCCCACTTTTGCGGCGACCGGCCCCATGATTCGCGATAACCCTTGAATCGCCATGTCCGGCGTCGCAACGCCGCCGATTGCGTCGCTTTTCACGTTCGCGCCGAATTGCAGCGGAAAAGGCGCGAGCGCTTTTAGGAAGATTTCGCCTGCATTTCCCGCGCCGAAGCCGTTGTTTTTGTAGGCCTCCGGATACGTGACCGCGAGGTTCGCCTGCGGGTCTTGCAGCAGACGCCGGAGCGCCGCGATGCCGACGTCCGCGGAGTCCACGACGGGATAAAACTGTGCGCACTCCGCCGGGAGGCCGATGACGCCGTCGGCTTTGAAAGTCATTGTCTCGGTCGGCAGCTTCGGATCGCCGGGCGCGCCATCTTTCATCGCCGCGTAGCAGACGGAAGCGCCGCCGATCGGCCCGGTGCGGCGCGCGGGATTCGCTGCGTCGTACGCGGCGATCACTCCCTTGGTCGCCCAAATTTCATCGTTGACTTCCTTTCCGACGAAAAGCAGCGGCATTGCGAACGTGACGCGATCACCGCAGAGATCGGTCGCGGCGATTTGAAAGAAAAAATCCTTCGCGCCGATCATTGGCCAAAACCGAGCCCGCAGCGGCGCGTCGGATTTTTTCGACGGAGGCGTTCCGATGTCCACCGCGCTGTTGTTAGGATTAGAGAGGCTCGGCGTGACCTTTGTGAGAATCTCGACCTCGGTGAACGGGAAATTTTTCCCGCCGAACGTGTGGCCCGCGCCGGTGTATTGCATCACCGGTTGGCGCACGATGATGAAGTAGCGCTGGCGCAGCACCGCGATGCGATTCGTGCCGGACAGCGATTCGAATTTGCGCTCCGTGACTTTGACGAGCGACGCGGGGTGCTGGAACGGGCAGAGGAAACCACGATAGACAACGCGGACGTAGTGATCGCGGCCGAGCGTGGCGAGGTGCCGCCATTGTTCGAGGCTCACATCTTTCGGCAAATGCTCCCAACTCCCTTCCACGTCGAGTAACGCGCCGAGCGCGGAGAGCGCGAGCCGCTTTGCGCGCGCAGCGCGAGGAACAAAACGCCGGTTGGTGGTGTCGGTAAAATTCGACATCAGCTCGACGAGCATTAGCCGGTCGAACGGATCGAGGCTCATCCGGAATGGCTTCAGGTCGTTGGCGAGCTGGATGATTTGGTTCCAGCCCGGATTGTTACGGTCGCGATAATCGGGCGACCATAACGCGCGCACTTTCGTCGGCGTGTCGGGACCAATGCCGTCCGGCGCGCCGGTCAGCCGCGTCTGCCACAGCTCGGTGCGGCTGTTGTGCGTGACCGGAGTGGAATCGTGTACCCATGCGGCCTGCGGGATCGGCGAAAGAATGACACGATACGGCAATTCGAGGGCGGTGACGTTCGGCGCGGGCTCGTGCGGTGAGAAGAAAAGGGGCAGGAACGGAAACTCCTTGAACCGCTCGAAGTCGATCCCGCGTTCGGCCGCGACCGCACTCGCGCTCATAAGCGAGAGCGCGCCAAAGGCGGTTCTGCGGCGCTCCGCATCACGCAGCGGGGCGAACCGTTTCGCAATCACGTCCAGTTCTTCATTGATGTCCGCGTCGAGCATCACCCGCCCTTGTTGCTGAATGACGCGGCTGTACGCCTGCGATGCGCGGAACGCGAGACGCCGCGCAGCATCTGCAAGCGGCTGCCGCAGCGCGTCGCCTCCACCGATTCCGCCGATTAACGCGTCGGTGGTCTGCCGCCAATTCTCCGACGACACGAGAACGGCGAGCCAGTCATGCTTGAAAATTTCGCCGAGCACGCCGCCGATCGAAGACTCCGGATCGGGCGCGGCGTTGATGTCGAGACTCATCGGCCAGCGACGGCATGCATCGAGAGTCGCGACCAGCGTGAACTCGAGCGACTTTTCCTCTGCCGGCATCGTGAACGCGATGCGGCTGCGCCCGGCCATGCGAATTCTCGACGACGGCAATGGCGGCACGGGTTCCGGTGGTGGTGGTGGAATCTGGTCGGGCCGCGGCGGCGATGGCGGTGGCTTTGGCGGCGTTTCCGCGCCCGGCTGTTCGATGAATGCCTCCTCGCCGAAACTCTGCGGCGGAAATTCAACGATCAGGGTCGCGAACCGCTCGGGATTTTTCCGCACGAGCTTCGGCGGAGCGGCGCCGGAGAGGCGCAGATTTTCGAAAACAAAATCGCAGATAAGCAGATCGTCGGGGCGGCGAAACGGAATGCGAAACTCCGCAGGATGCCGCGCCCCGATTGCTCCCAGCAAACTCCCAAGATCGACCTTTGTCGCGACGCGAACGGCGCCGATTTTATCAAGTGTAGCGGTAGTTACGAGCCGGCTTTTCTTTGTTCGCCGTGCGTCCGCTGATTTGCTTTTGCGTACGATCTTTGACCGAGCATCTGTGCCCGTTGTTTTTGCCCTTCGTCCTGGCTTCTTGCGCGGCATTGCCAATGCCTCCGTTTGCGGGGAGGTGCCCCCGAGAATGCAGACGAGAGTATTTTGTGTAAAGCATAAAACTTTTGGATCGCGCAAACGCGGATACTCGCGGGCGGGACCCGCTTATGTGAGATAGGATTCCGACTTCCCCGAAAGCTTTCGCCGATGAGCCGGCAGTCGGATTCGAACCGACGACCTGCTGATTACAAATCAGCTGCTCTACCAGCTGAGCTATGCCGGCGAAAGAAGGCGCAGAAAACGGTTACAAGAGTTACAACGTTAAAACGGAAACGTCAGAAAGGCCATTGTAACTTTGTACGTTTTGCACGCCTGGTCCGCTTTTGGAAACAATTGTGCGATTATTCGCGGACGCGCGAATATGCGGAGAGCGGTTCCGCCGTTTCCAGATTCTTAATTACAGTGCTCAAATAAACCGACTCGGGATAGAAGGCTTTGTACTTCGTGATCTCGGCGCGATTCAAAACCTTGAATCCATAACGCTCAAACATTTTTTCCCCGCGCCGGCTTTCGAACGTGACGATCTGCCCGTAAACACGTTTCTCACCCGAGCGGTAAAGATAACTCAGATATGCGCTCATCAGCGCGCGCGTCGTGGAAACCTTGCGCGCATCCGGGAGAAGATTGATGTGAAAATGCGGAACGCGGCGCGGCGCCGCGGGCACCTCGCGCCAGCCGTGTACAAGCGTCCAGCGAATGAAACGACGCGAACGTTCGTTATAGCGAAAATAACGGGTCAGCGCGCGAAAAAAGAGCCAAACGTTCTGGTAAAGCGCGTAGAGCTGATTGCGCAACGGCTTGCGCGAGCCAAGGAGATAGCCTCGAATTTCGCCATCGATTTCAAGGAGAAAACACGATTCCGGTTCGTGGTCGGTATAGTAAGTGGTAAGAAAATCTGCGAACAATTGTCGATCTTCGTAAACGGGATCGATCGGTTCGCCGAGGAATCCAGTCTGGCAGCACAATTTTCTTACCGCCTCACGATCGGAGGCGCGATAGCTTCGGATTGTAAATGATTTCTCGTTCCTCATTCGTTGTTCTCTTTGTAATCGGAGCAGACCTCGCGGTAAATACAAAAAAGATGCTCGAACACACGCGGCCACGCATAATCTGTCCTGGCATGTCGCGCTGCAGTGCCGCCCAGCCTCTGTAATTTTTGCCCGCTCAATCCCTCAATCGCGTCGGCGAGAGCTTGCGGAGTGTTTTCTCGTGCCCAGGATTCCTGCTCATGACAAATAATTCGATCCATGTAACTGCCGCGAATTCCCACCACCGGTGTGCCACAGGCCTGACTTTCGAGCGCAACCAACCCAAACGTTTCCTGAACGCCCGGATGAACGAAAAGGTCGGCCGCGCGATAATAGCGCGCGAGACCGGCGGAGTCGGGGCAATACTGAATCCATGAGACGTTGCCCGCGCGCCGTTGCAACTCTCGAAGCTGATGGCGCTCCGGTCCGTCCCCAATTAGAAGCAGGCGAAAATCTTGCGGGCGCCGCCGACGCAAGAGCTGAAAACTGCGAAACAATGTTTCGGTGTTCTTCTCCTTCGCCAATCGGCCGACGTAGAGAAGCAATGTTTGTCCACAGTCAATACCTAACGAGCGGCGGGTCGCATCTCGGTCATCCGGCTCCGGTTTAAAGTTGTCGATGTTTACTCCGAGGCGCACAGCGCGCACGTTGCGGACTCCCCAGTCGGAGAGAACACCAGCCAACAGTTCGGAGGGCACGAGCGTAGCCTGAAATTGGTTATAGAGCTTCCGCACATAGCCACGCGTCAACTTCATTACATGACGGGTCCCGCGTGTGCCGAGGAACTTCGCACTGCTGCGCAGATACGCTTCTGGAAAATGCGAATGATAAAAGCCAATGACCGGGATCTTTTGTGAACGGCCGATGGCGACCGCTTTCCAGCCAACCTGATACGGATCGCTCGATTCGATGAGATCAGGGCGTTCGTGCTCCAGGATTTCCTCGACAGCGCGCAGGTTCAGAAGTGCCCGATAGCGGGATGCACGCGAAAGCAACGGTGAATGAATCGAATAGACGCGTGAGCGCGCGCCGGACGTCTTCTCGGTCTTTTGTCCCGGCACGATTAGAACGTGTTCATCTGTCGGCGAGTATTTGTCAATGTACGCGATCTTCTCGTGAACGTAACGTTTCACGCCCCCGCTGAACGGCGAATAGAACTGAGTCAGATCGCAAATCTTCACGAGATTTTTGTCATTCCGAGCGTCGAGGAATCTCTAACCGTTCTCTGATTTCTTCGACTCCGCTCAGCATGACAAGGCAGAAGATCTGCAAATTACCTTTCCAATTCGCTTAGATAGCGCTCCGCATCCATGGCCGCTGCGCAGCCTGTGCCAGCCGCTGTAACCGCTTGTCTGTAGATGCGGTCTGCCGCATCTCCCGCGATAAAAACACCCGGGTGTTTGCTCTCAGCCAGATTCTTCGCGATCAAATATCCTTCCGGATCGGCGTCAAGTTTTCCGGCGAATGGTTTGGTGTTGGGATCGTGACCGATCGCAACAAACACGCATGCGACTTCCAGCTCGCGTTCTTCGCCGGTCTTCACATTGCGCAAACGCACGGCGCGCATTTCGCCTTTTTCGTCCGAAATATATTTCGTCACAACGGTGTTCCAGATCGGCTCGATCTTTTTATTCGCAAACACGCGGTCGGCCATGATTTTCGACGCGCGCATTTTATCTCGTCGATGAATCAAATAAACTTTTGAGGCAAACCGGGTGAGAAAAAGCGATTCTTCGGCCGCTGAGTCGCCTCCTCCAATCACGCAAACCGGCACATTCCTGTAGAAAGCGCCGTCGCACGTGGCGCACGAAGTCAGGCCGTGGCCGATCAGTTTCTCTTCGTTTTCCAAGTCGAGATACCGCGCGGAAGCGCCACTGGCGATAATGAGCGCCTCTGTCTCCAGCCATTCGTCGTCCGCTTTGATGCGCACGTGGCTGTTCCGCGGTTCGAAATCCGTTACTTCCGCGTACGAAAAGCGTGCGCCAAATTTCTCTGCCTGTTTGTGCATGTTCAAAATGAGCTGCGGACCGTCAATTCCATCCGGGAAGCCCGGGTAATTTTCGACCAGGGTGGTCGTGGAAAGCTGGCCGCCAGGCTGAGGCCCTTCGAGCACGAGCGGATTCAGATTTGCGCGCGCGGCGTAAATCGCCGCCGTTAATCCGGCGCAGCCGCTCCCAACAATGATCACTTTCTCCATGAATAAATTTAGCACACGACGCAAGCCGTAACACAGACTTCCAGTCTGTACAGTCAGGCAAAATGCCGCGCTTCAATCGACAACATCATTCAACCACGTAACCTGCGCGATGCCGGAACTCGCTGAGGTCGAATGGTTTCGCAAACAATGGAATCCCGGCTGCGGCCACGACATTCTCGCTCTTAGCTTACATCCGCGGAAAAGGGTTTTTCGTGGAACGAACACGAACGCACTCCGGAAAAATCTGTTCGGCCGCAAACTTCTAAAATCGACAACCCACGGTAAACGAATGCTCTTCACGTTTTCCGGAGACAATTGGCTCGGTATTCATCTCGGCATGACTGGGAAAATTGGTCTCGAATCGGCAAATTTTCACCCGAGGAAACACGACCACCTCGTCTTGTATCAACGAGAACTCGCGCTTGTATTCACCGACTCACGCCAATTTGGCCGTGTGCGCTTTCATCATGGCTCGGATAAGCCGGATTGGTGGAAGAGTGATGTTCCCGAAATCATGTCACGGGTATTCAATCAAAAATTCGTCGATCAGTTTTTGGATCGACATCGGAAAGCGCCGATCAAAGCCAATCTGCTTCTGCAAGATGGCTTCCCAGGAATCGGCAATTGGATGGCTGATGAAATCTTGTGGCGCGCAAAGATTTTGCCTTCGAAACGAACCGGAAAACTAAAACCGCGCGAACGGGCAGCGATTTTT
>QHOJ01000315.1:475-1566 GCA_003218735.1 Verrucomicrobiota bacterium | reverse complement strand
GATTGAGGCCGAGATCGCGAATGATTTTCTCCGGAAACAAGCTGACGAGATACGAATACCGTGATAGTCGCGCGTCATAATCGGGAAAGACCTTTTGCGAAGTGGTCGCTCCGCCAATGTAATTGTTCTTTTCCAGAAGCAGCACGCTTAACCCGGCGCGCCCGAGATAAGTCGCCGCCACGAGCCCATTGTGGCCAGCTCCCAAAATCACAACATCATATCGAGATTTCATTCAGCGATGTAACTATGATCTTACTCCCCGTTGCTCGCCACGCCAAAGCCTCGGCGAAACCGGGGGCAGCTCTGAGAACGACGGCATCCTATTGTATTCCATTCAACGCCGATTCAGCGTTTGCCTTAAGATTTCATTCATCGACTGCACGCCAGCCAGCGCACTGAACTTAAGGGTATCCTGCGAATCAATCGACGTGCCCGAATACCAGCCCTTCACTGATCGGCGCCCGCTGATGAGCAGAATCGGATCGACGGAGATTGGGCCAGCCGCACCGATCACTATGAACACGCCGTTAGGGGCCAAACCGCCGAGCGCTGCGGTCATAGCGTCGGCGTTCGTCACAGTCGCGATGATGACTTTGGCGCCGCCCAATTTATTGAGCTCCGCAGCCGGATTTTTCTCCAGACTGTCGATGTAATGCATCGCGCCCAACTTTTTCGCGAGCGGTCCTTTATCCTTGCCGCGCGCGATCGCCACCGTTTTGAAGCCCATCTTCACCGCGAACTGAACTCCGAGATGTCCGAGTCCGCCGATCCCGAGTACAGCGACAACCTCGCCGGGTCGCGCGCCGCTGTTCCGCAGTGCATTGAATGTTGTCACGCCAGCACACATGAGTGGGGCTCCATCGATGGCGGAAAGATCCTCAGGCACAGACGCAAGCGCTTCCGCTGGCGCGACCATATATTCGGCGTAACCGCCATCGAACGAAATGCCGGTGGTCAGCAGCGCCACCTGGCAAGCAAAGAAATCACCGCGCCGGCATGGATCGCAGTGTCCGCAATGTCCAGCATGCCAACCGACGCCAACTCGTTGACCCGATTTCCATTCCGCCACGCCCGGCCCAACGGCGTCAATG
>QHOJ01000315.1:0-408 GCA_003218735.1 Verrucomicrobiota bacterium | reverse complement strand
TGTGGTTCTGGGATTTCTCGCTCAACAACTTCAAGCGGTCCCTTCGGTTGCGCCACTTGCACGTCACGCATTTCTTTCGCCATAATTTTTTATCGTCTTCTTCTTTCCGAAAAACAAGACTTCAAGGAACGCCCGGCAAAAACCGGGATCGAACTCGTGAGTAATTGAAGTGTTAGATAAGCTGCTCCCGAATAGAGCGAGCTGGGAAGCGACGACATATATCAGAGAACCCGATGGGCAAGGGTGAAAGCGCGGGAAGCGATCGAACCGTCTTTCGGAGTTAGACGCGACCCTGGTTCTTTAATTGCGCGAAGGCAGCATCGCTGCAGCAAGAATCACCACGCAGACTAGTCATCATCACCGTGACCATGTCCATGCCAATGCCCATCACCATTCCCCCGCTCATCC
>QHOJ01000207.1 GCA_003218735.1 Verrucomicrobiota bacterium | reverse complement strand
CGCATCTTTTATTGTTTTGCCATAGGCGTTTAGCCTGTTCGTGCACTCTAGCAACATTCGCGCAGATGCTTGAGCCTCTATGTCTTGGATGGGATCACGTCGAAAATTGCGATTTTTAGTCCGGGCGAACTGGATGGCCTCTTCTTCCTTCTCAAAAACCTTTTGCTTGCGCTTTGCGCCCTCGCAGTACTTCACGACGAATTTCAGGTGCGGCTGGTTCGCCTCGCTATCCGGAATTTCGCTTTCTCCTATTGTGGGTGAAATTGCAGTCGTGCGTGGGATGCCTTTATGCATAGACGGATTACCTCAATTTGCCCCAGCTGGTTATGACCGGCGCCGATCGTGAGGTTCGCTTGGCAGAGTGTCAAGCCATTTTCCGTAACAAATTAGTAACGAATATTGGATTCATTTTCCGTAACAAATTCGTAACGAACATTGGATTTGTTAAATTCGGCGCCAAAACACAGTCTTGGATGGAACATTGAGGATCAGCTCGATCACGTCTGATCTTAATGCCTGACGATTCGCCGCGATCCGCAAAGCACGAGCGACAGCTTCCAAGTTGACGCGAAGTTGGTACCGGCCTTGTTGCACGCAGGGTGAGTTGCGCGGAACCATTCGCACTCACTCGAGCGATCCGGCATTTTCCGAATTTGTCGTGCCTGTCTCCGCCTCGATTCGGTGATCATCGCCACCGCTGCGTAGCTGCGACCGCCCAAGCGCCAACTACCTTTTAGGATCGCTCTCCCGCCGGAGGGATTCTCTCATACCGATAGGAACATATCTATCGACTTCTTTGAGGGTCATTCGATTCGATAGACTGTAATTTTGTCCAATCTACCGAGTCGGCGGCTTACCACTTTTATTCCAAGCCGCCTAGCTATCACGCGAACACCTTCCTCGCATCGTAGGGGCCACTCGGATGACTCTCCGATTTCCATTTTGGAGAGAGCTTCTCGAAGTTCGACGTAAATCCCATATTTGATTTTGCGTCTTCCTCTAAATCCCCGCGTTGGAATTTGGGTTTTCAAGTGCGAACTAGATTTGCCAATACCCAACGCCCACCTAGATGCGGTGAACGTATTTTGGTGATGCGTTGGACGGCAGCGCAAACGCAAGCAACGCGATTGTTAAAATGACCCGGATTTGCATCGGCATGATGCTTTTGTAATCAGCATTCATGCGATTAAACGACAGGCGCTTAGGGAGCATTCCTTCTTACAAAAATGGACAGCCTTATTGGAGCGCGTCGAGCTCCCTGAGTCCATTATAAGGCCGTGCCTGGCTCATTTTTAATCCAATCACGCCTTATTTTTGTGCCACACGGCGACGTTTCCCCTTAACTGTTTCGAGAAGATTTCTTACGATATTTCGTAGATTCAAAGCTTAACGGATGGCGAGCTTTTCTAATTCAAGAAAGAGTTTTTGCGCGTGTTTTCGCTACATTGCACATCGTCGCGGAAACTAGATATTTCCGGCCAACACCGTTCGCAGCGCGTTAAGCAGAATTGCGTCGGTTTGCAGCAGAAAATCGCCAGCCCCTGGAAAACGACCGTGAACAACTATTGCATTGAAAATTGATGCGCACGAATCAAAACTAATGCAGACACCCAGAGAGCGAAAATTTCATCACAGCGTCTATGTCGTCCTGCTTAAGAACGCTGTTGCCAAGCACCCATCGATTTTACGCGTCAATCCAAAGCGTGATCCATTGAAACCGTGTGTTTATGTTGGAATGACGGGACTTCCCGTTGATCACCGATTCGAAAATCACAAAAACGGCTACAAATCAGCCTGGGTTGTTCGGAAATACGGGCTTCGATTGATGCCACAATTTTACGAACATCTGAACCCGATGCCGCACGACGCAGCAGCGCAAATGGAGAAAGAGCTCGCTGAAGATATGAGAGCTGAAGGCTACACGGTTACCGGAGGGAAATGATTTCGTTGTGCAGCTCTATCGAAGCCGCGTTGATCCAATCCGTATCGGCACCGCTGCCGACACCTACTACGGTTTGTTATTCTTACTGAGCTTCGCGGTCGCAGTATGTGTCAGACTTCCGCTGGTGCCTGAGACTGTGAAGGGATACGAGCCAGGCGCGGTTGAAGAGCTGACGTTTAGAGTCAGGGCTGAGGACGTTGTTGCAGGATTGGGGCTGAAGCTGCCGGTCGTGCCGGAAGGAAGACCGCTTACGGAAAGTTGCACCGTCGAACTGAAGCCGCCTGTCGGATTGATAGTCACGGTATAATTGGCTGTTCCACCATTGCGTGTCAGGGTCACCGTTGACGGGGTGATCGAAAGCGAAAAATTAGGTGCTGGCGTCGGAGTGGGTGTTGGTGTCGACGTGGGTGTTGGCGTCGGCGTGGGCGTGGGTGTCGGTGTGGGCGTTGGCGTTGGCGTTGGCGTCGGCGTCGGACTAGTCGTGGAATAGTATTCGTTAGTGTACCAGAAGGTGGTGTCGTCCACTGGATCGATTGTCAAGGAGCTGTAATCGCCCCAGCGGTTGCTAGTGCCACTCTGGCTACCAGTGCCATCAAAGAGATGAGCTTCGCCTTGAGCGAGCGTGTTGATTGGGTCGGTGGCGAGCCTGGCCGCGTAGCGCAACTGTGGATTGATTGTCGAACTGGAAGCGCTAAAGCCAATCGCGAGGTTTCCTTGTCCATCCATCGCGGCGCTACCCATCCAGCGCCAGGTAGTGTCAGGCTGATAGGTGCTCTGCTGATAAACGGTCACAGGTCCGGCCGTCACGTTGCGCAGCTCAAACCAGCGCACTGCTGCCACGCCACCGGCGCTCACGGTGTAGTTGCCGACCACTGATTCGTGGTCGCCGAATTTCCGGTAAGCAAGTCGAAACATCAAACGGTCACCGATACCATCCAGGTTACTACTGGAGACAACACCCGCCTGCGGCACACAGGCGCGGGTGGTGGGACAAAGCGCGGTAAAACCGGCAGCCGCAGGGCTGGCGAAAGTGGTAAAGGTCGAATTCGCGGGCGTCGTAAAGTCGGCGTGAAAATGATAGGTTGTGTAATTAGGATTGGTGCCCTGACCCGGGAATCCAACGAAGGTGGCCGGGGCGCCCGACGGCGGGAGTGTCGGGCCATCGAGGTCGGCGGGCAGGAAAGGGTCAACGGTACCGCCGAGTGGTCCGCGCGGACTGACAAATGTCGCCGGCAAGTTTGCGAGCATCTTCGCACGATCAAAGACGAACGCCTGCGGGCCGAGGTAGGACGTGCCGGTAGAGTTAAACACGTTCATACTCATGTAATAACCGTCGGGCCAGACACTCAGGTGCGGATAGTCAAAGAAGTTCGAGCCAAGGTGAAAGCCATAGCGAGCATAGGTGCCGGTGGCGTCTGACGTCGTGGAAATGGCGACGCATTCGTCGGTGATGGGAGCGCCGCCTGTGGCGCTGGCAAACTGAGAAATCAACCAGCGGTTCGCGATGTGATCATAGAGCACGACTGGATCTCCGGCGCCGCCGTTCTGGCATGCGCCGCCAAATCCGTTCCAAATCGAAGAAATGCTATTCGGTCCCAGAAGTGAACTGCCGGTGGCTTTGTCAAAAACCTGAAAGCCCTCGTTCACTATTTGAACGTATTGGGTTTGGCCTACGGCTCCATTCGTATCGGGGGGCGCGCAATTGCAGCCCACGCCAGGAAACGGAATGCCGTTGAAGTTGCGAATGGGGGCGGGCACGTTCGGTGCGAGCAGATTGAGCGTGGAGACGTGGCTCTTCTGAATGACCGGGTCAGGCGTGTCGTGGTGCCGGTAAGGAACTTTCGGGTTTTCGTTCGCCTCATGCTCGGCTTTCAAGTCAGATGCCTTCCATGGCGGCATATTGCGCACCGGCGGCGAGATGTCGTTTTTATACGAAGCGCCGACAGTCGGACCGCTGGATTGCTGGTTTGCATTTGGTGCCTGCGCCGACAACGATCCGGCTGAGAACAAACCCAGCCCCACCAGCGCCAGTAAAATGGCGATCGAGCAAAGAACGAAGCCAAGCAGGATGCGCGGATTGAAGAAAGCGGATTCGGACGCGGATTTTGTTTTCATGGGAGATTTGCGCGAAACTATCAACCAAGCCAGACGGATGTCACGGTTTATTATGCGAAAAGCGCGGGATTATTTGGTCCGATCTGCAACTCAGTCACACCGGTGTAACGCGCAATGGCGGGTTTATCTTACATGCTCGCAAGCCTCCATGGTCACCTTCCTGAATGCCGAATAATTCGGCACAATTCTCCGTTAAGCGTATGTGCACCTTCCGCGTATGGCGCTTCTAGCTCTACTTATCGGTCTTCTCCTGGGGGCGCGGGGGATTCTGGGCATTGCGGTTCCCGAGGTGTTCCTAATGGGTTTACCGAATTCCCGTGTCGCACTCCCACTGGACCTTTGTCTTCCGGCCAGCCACAACATCAACATCGAACGGGCCATAGTAACCGATTCTGTGTTTCTTGCCATTCATGGAAACAGTGTAGTGCCCGGGCGCGAGCGAAATCCGAAACCGTCCCTGATCGTCGGTGGTGAATGATGCGACGGCGCGCTTCTCGTTTTCCACCACGAACATAGCGTTGGCGAGCGGCTTCGAACCGGGAACGTCGGGCCTGATCGGCCCGCCTTGAGTTGGACCAAACGTAATCACTCCTTCGATCCCTGCTCCGGATCCAGATTGTGTTTGCCCCGAAGAAAAGCAACCCGACACAGCGAGAAGAACCAGGATTATTCGGCATTTTCGGAATTGCATTTTCTAATTACTCTCACGACCTCGAATCGGGTCAAAGCATTTGACGGTTTAGCGATTTACTGACTTGGCGCGCGAGCGCTTTAACCTAGACCGTTTTCAGTCTAGGTTCGGAGAGGGCACGAGAGCAGCGCAGTTGGATCCGAAAAGCGCGGGATTGTTTGGTCCGATCTACGGATCAGTCACACAGGCTGCGTTGAACCGTTAAAGAGTCTGTCCGCTTCATCGCTTCACCCTCCAACGCTTTAACGATCCACTGGATTTTCTCTCATGCCGAGCCCAATATTGTCGTCGCCAACTGCGCCCGTAGCTCAGCCGGATAGAGCAACGGATTTCTAATCCGTAGGTCGAGTGTTCGAGTCACTCCGGGCGCGCGCTCATTTAAGGAGTTAACGACCAATGACTCATCATTTGTCTTTCGTGATCGAGCAGCCATTTCTTGCGCCATAATCCGCCGCCATAACCGCAAAGCGTGCCATCTGCACGAATGACGCGGTGGCACGGAATCACGATACACATCATGTTCGTGCCATTCGCGCGACCGACTGCGCGACGCGCGTTTTCATCACCGAGTTGTTTCGCCATCCACGAATAGGAACGCGTTTCGCCAACTGGTATGGAACGCAAAATTTCCCAGGCCCGCAACTGAAAGTCCGACCCAACCGGCGCGAGCGGAATGTCGAACTCCAGTTTCCTGCCAGAAAAATAATCGGTCAGTTGCGAACGGATCGCGCCCAGATGCGGATGTTCTCCCGGCACGACATTTGTGCGCAAACGTTTTCGTAAGATCGAAAATTCACTTTCCAAAGCCCGCCGGTCGGCGAATTCGAGGAGGCGCAACCCATCGTCGTCCGCCACGGCAACCATTCCTCCGAGTGGCGTTTCGATTCGCTCAGCTAATAAACAGGGGCGCGTCTTCGCGCTCGTTGGTGGATCGCCGAAAATGCGAGTAAAAGCTTCGCGAAAACCGCTGGCCGATTCGAAGCCGCTGCCGTTTTTCGCTTGATCTACGCGACCGCCCCGTCGCACTTCGCGTAGCGCAACACCGAGTCGGCGCGCGCGATGATAAGCTTGAAATGTCATTCCATAATGCCTCTTGAATTGGCGTCGCGCCGTGTATGGATCGATCGCCATCGCGGCAAGCTCTTTATCTGTCAGCCGTCCGCCCGGTGCGCGTTCGACTTCCGCGCGCAACCGCTCGATTAATTGCGGTGGACGTTTGTCAGGATCCATCGGATGGCAGCGCAAACAGGGACGATAGCCGCCGTGCAATGCCTCACTCGGCGTCGCAAAAAAATCGACATTTTCGCGCGCCGGTTTTTTGGCCGTGCACGTTGGCCGGCAGAAAATTCCTGTCGTGCGGACGCCGACAAAAAAAATGCCTTCAAAACTCGAGTCGCGATCCACCAACGCGCGATACATCGTTTCGGATGGAGGAAGAAGTTCGAGTGCTTTCATATCCGTTCGACCCGGAACGTGTAACAACCGCGGTCGGCACTGCGTGCATCCACAAATGCGGCCTGGGGATTTTGCAGCAGCGTTTCAATGAACGCCTCCGGTTCGCCTCCATTTACTGGTTTGGCATCGATCATGTCGTATTCTGAATTATAAGCGCGGAAGACGCGACCGCTGCGAAAATCCGACGGATATTCACCCGTTGCTGCGTAGCGCTCGCACGGCTGTGCGTGAATGAAAATCGGCCCTGTCTCAGAATACGGATGACCGGGCGGAATTGCCGCAAAGGGAAACAAGATCACCTGCTCGCCTGGTTTCGCCCATCGCAGGCAATGGCGACAGGGATACCCTCGCGGCGAATCGACCGAGACTGCTCGATGATCGGACGCGCCGCTTTTAGCCGTACGCCGTGCCGATTCTGCGACTTCAGTTTTCAGCGGAATCACTCTAAAATTAAAAGTTCTCATGACGCAACGTATGTCCCGCCATCGAGTCGCGCATCGACGAAATTCAGGCGGCGAATTCCCACCGCGTCTACCAGCGATGATATGCAGGATGACCTTCTTTGACAGCGACGAAACTCCCGCGAAAGGTCGCGCAAACTTTTCCGCCGACGCTCAATGTTCCTTCAACGGTCGCGCGATCGTCCGTTAGATCGACAGCTTTTGCGGAGAGGAAGACAGACTCTCTCGTCGAAGCCGGCCGCAAAAATTTGATGCCGTAATCTGAGGTAACCGTGCATGGCGGACGAGCCGCTCCCGCGCGTTTCATCAAAGAAAAAGCGGCCGTCCAGTTACAATGGCAATCGAGTAACGTGCCAATGACGCCGCCATTCAACGCCCCGGGGAAAGCTTCATACTTTTTCTCCGGTTTCCACTCCGCGATCAGCTCGTTATTTTTCGGAAAACTGCGAATGTGCAGACCGTCTGGATTTGTCGGCCCGCATCCCCAGCATGAACTGCGCGGGGCATATTGCTCCTGGAGCGAGAGATTCTTCATTTTGTCAGCCAATCAAAAGCGGGGGGGCCAATCATATGAGCGCTGCGGCGTTTTCTCTCTAGCATCGCGCGCGGTCGCGCGCGATCCACCTCACTGCGTCACGCGCTGTTCTGTTGATGGCGCGCTCGGATACGGCCGCATCTTCGGTCCAACATAATGGGAGCGTGGCCGAATGAGGCGGTTATTATCGTGCTGCTCTACTACGTGCGCGCACCAGCCCGCAACGCGCGACGCGGCGAAGATCGGCGTGTCTAGCGCCGGCGGAAAGCCGAGCATCCAAAATACCGGCGCGGCGTAAAGATCGACATTCGCACAGAGATGTTTCTCGCGCTCCATCGTCTCTTCGAGCTTCTCGCAAATCGGCACCCACTGTTCCTTGCCGGTTCGTTTGCCCAGATCGCGCCCGATCTCGCGCATCAGCGGCACCCGTGAATCACCTTTCTTGTAAACGCGATGGCCAAAACCCATAATCTTCTCTTTGGCAGCCAGCTTCTCTTTCAGCCAAGCTTCCGCCCGATCGGGCGTCCCGATCTCTTCAAGCATCTTCATTGACTCCTCATTCGCGCCGCCGTGTAACGGGCCTTTCAGCGTCGCAACTGCGGAGGTAACCGCTGCGTAGATTCCCGCCAGCGTCGAGGCGGTGACACGGGCTGCAAACGTGGATGTCCTGCGGAACGCTGCCGTTCAATTTGTAAAAAAAGTTTCCTGCCTGCGTGAGATCGCGCTTTTCGGGCAACGGCTCCTCGCCTTGCGAAATGCGCCAGCCGTCCGTGATCAGGGTTGATACGCGCGCAATCAAACGGATCGATTTGCGGATGTTCGCCGTGTGTGAGTTGTCGCTCAGTTCGTCATCAAACACACTCAACATCGACACCCCGGTGCGCAGCATATCCATTGGATGAGTCGAACGCGGAAGCAGCCGCAGCATTTTTACAACCGGCGCTGGCAACTCGCGTTGCGCGGCGATTTGCTGCCTAAACTCCACAAGCTGTTTGCCGTTGGGCAGCTCGCCGTTGAGCAGCAGGTAAGCGACCTCCTCATAACTTGCTTTCTGCGCCATCTCATGAATGTCGTAGCCGCGGTACATCAGCCCGGCGTTCGGATCGACCCAGCAGATCGCCGTTTCGCCGGCGATCACGCCAGCCAGCCCTGGACTGTAAGAGAGTTGCTTCGTTTCGGTAGCCATGTTGCTCGCTGACTTTAGCAACGATACGTGTCTCGACAAATAGTCAGTTGCCTGCACCTAACCATTTTTCCGCCGTCGGATCGTAATCGAGCAGTTCATAAAGCTCCTGCCGCGTCTGCATCTCGTCAATCCACTCCTTTTGCGTCCCCCTCTTTTTCAAAGCGCGCAGAAATTCCCCGCCCGCTTTCATGGCCACGCGAAACGCGCTCATCGGGAAAATCACCATCCGATAGCCGAGCTCCGCTAAATCCTGAAACGAGAGAAGCGGACTCTTCCCGAACTCTGTCATGTTCGCGAGCAGAGGCAGATCGATCTCCTTCGCGAAATCGCGAAATTCTTCCTCGCTTTGCAGCGCTTCGGGAAAAATCGCGTCCGCGCCCGCTTCGAGGTAATGCTGGGCACGACTGATTGTCCGATCAAAATCCTCCACCGCGCGCGCATCCGTCCGCGCAATAATCATAAAATTGGGATCTCGCCGCGCCGCCACGGCCGCTTTGATCTTTCCCACCATCTCGTCAACATCGACAATATCTTTCCCAGCGAGATGCCCACAGCGTTTCGGAAATTCCTGATCTTCAATGTGACAACCGACGAGACCAGCACGCTCGAGTTCACGAACTGTCCGCGCCACATTTTCCGCTCCGCCAAATCCCGTATCCGCATCAACAATTGCCGGAATGTCCACCGCGCTTGCAATGTACCCAGCGAGTTGCGCCACTTCAGTGAGCGTGAGCAGCCCAATGTCCGGCACGCCCGCTGTCGCATTTGCCATTCCCGCGCCGCTGATATAAACGGCCTCAAATCCGGCCTGCTCAACTTGCCGCGCCATCGCCGCGTTCGGCACGCCAGGGAGCGCCACCGCGCTGTTTGAAATCAATTCACGCAATCGCGCAGCTTTCGTTTTCATTCAATACCGGAACGGTCGCAGTCATTCCTTCAACATCGCTCATTCGTTATTGGTCATTCCTTTTTGGCATCTCCATTGCCTTCATTAACTCGTCGACATTCTTTGCGTCGTCCAGTTTCCACACAAGATCGACAATTCCGCGTGCCTTCTTCTCGCCGAGCGAGGGCGAGACAAGGGCAACGAACTTCCCTTCGACCTCAGAATCCTTTAGCGGATTCTTTGCATGGCCCAGTGGATAGTCCACCCGCTTCGTCAGCGGCCGGCCGTCATCAAGGTCGACATTCAACTCCGCGTTGCGTTTCACCTTTACACTCTCTAAAAACTTCCAGACCTGTGGATCTGCAAATCGCTCCGGCTCGAATTGTCTGCTCGTCACCTCGCCGTCGATGAGGGCGATCGCCGTGATGTAAGGCAGGCTGTGGTCCGCTGTCTCACGCGTGTTCGGTTTCCATTTCTCCGGCTCGCTCCCAATAATATCCACCGACGCATCATGGCTCTCGATCGTCACTGATTTTATCCGCGCAGGATCGAGAATTTGCTTTCGCAAAGACAACGCTGCCTCAATCGCGCTTTGGCTATGATATTCCGCGGGCCAATATTTGATGCTCGTCTTCAAAATCATTGCGGCTGGACCATGCTTCGATTTCGGAAATGGAACGGCGAATTTTTCGCCGAGATTGCCCAACGACACACCGAGTTGCTTCTCGAAACCCATTTGCCCTTCGAAAATCGGTCCGGGGCCGGTCATACCGGCACGCGCGAGCAACGCGGAGTAAACACCGTGACGGGCGGCCGTCGCAAACGCGACACCTTTCCAGTGCGAAAGCTCGCCCACTCGGGCCTGGCGCATCGCCGCGCCAGCCACGCCCGCAATGTTCACTGCGTGGCGCGTATTTTCAGGATCAAGTCTCATCAAGTGCGCGCACGCCAGTGCAGTTGAAAACGCGCCATAAGTCACATGATCCCATCCCCGCGCACGAATACTCGCTGCATCGCAGAAGCGGCATTGCACTTCATAGGCGAGTGCGATTGCCGTAATCAACTCCGGCCCAGTCCCTTCGACGCTTTCCGCGACAGCCAGTGCGGCGGAAATATTGTCGCTCGGGTGCGCTGGTTCCTTCGACAAATAAGTGTCGTTGTAGTCGAAGTAGCGGATGGCGCAGCCGTTGGCGAATGCCGTCCAGTCCGGCGGCGCCTTGTGATTCGTCCCGAAGATTGTGGATCCTCGCTTCGCCGAAAATTCGGAGGCGACTTTGCGCGCGATTGCACACGGCTCTTCATTCCATGCACCAAGCGCGCAACCTAACGAGTCGATCACGCGCCGCTTCACTTCGTGCACAACTTCGGGGGAGAGGTCTTCAAATCGAAGAGCGCAGGCGTAATTAGCGAGTTGATGAGCAAGCGTTGCAGCCATGAAAAAACGAGACTTCAATCTGCTGATGAATCGCAAGCGAGCAACCGCGTCTCGCCGGTCTGAGCAGGGTCCGTGGCATTAACGAACATTTTCACGACGGGATTCCTCGACTTCGCTCGGAATGACAGGAAAATAGACCCGGTGAGTGAGTTTAAATTTGGTGGCGAATTTGTCTGGCGTCCGACGCCGGAACTGATCGCACAATCCAACCTCCACCAATTCATCGAGAAACACGGACTCGGTTCCTACGATGAGCTGATGCAAAGATCGACAACGGATATCGCATGGTTCTGGGACACGGTCCTGCGCGATCTCGAAGTTCAGTTTTATAAACCGTACTCGCGTGTTGTCGATCTGACCGAAGGCAAACCATGGGCGCGATGGTGCGTGGACGGCGAAATGAACATCGTCCACAACATGCTCGATAAGTACGCCGGTACTTCTGTGGATGAGCGAACCGCAATCAAATCCGAAATCGAGGATGGGACGACTCGCGCGCTCACTTATAAAGAACTTCGGGAGGAGGTGAACACGATGGCGGTGGCGCTGCGCGGTCTCGGCCTCGGCAAAGGTGACGCCATGGGTGTGTTCATGCCAATGGTACCCGAGATTGTCATTGTGATGCTCGCGATTATCAAAATTGGCGGGATTTTCCTGCCGCTCTTTTCCGGATTCGGAGCCGCGGCCATCGTTTCTCGATTGAAAGATGCCAACGCAAAAGTTCTCTTCACTGCGGCTGGAACTTATCGTCGTGGAAAATTTTGGGCGATGAAACCGGTCGCCGACGAAGCCGTATCGCAAATTCCGACACTGCGACAGCTCGTTGTTCTCAACCAAGCGGGCGAATGGTTTGTCGAAGATTTGAAGTCTGATGCTGGGCCACTGACGAAATTGGGCGGACCCTTTGATGACGCGCCGACCGAGCACACCAGCGCGGAAGATCCGATGATGATCATCTACACATCGGGCACGACCGGTAAGCCAAAAGGCGCGGTGCATACCCACTGCGGTTTCCCGATCAAATCCGCGCAAGATATGTGGCAGGGACTCGACCTTCATCCCGACGAAACGCTTTTTTGGATGACCGACATGGGCTGGATGATGGGCCCGTGGGAGGTCTTTGGAACGTTGTTGCTCGGCGCGACAATGATGCTTTACGACGGTGCGCCTGATTTTCCCGGCCCTGATCGCGTCTGGTCTCTTGTGGCTCGACACAAGGTGACCGCGCTCGGTGTCTCGCCAACGCTGATTCGCGCGCTGCGCCGTTATGGCGACGAGATCGTGCATCGACATGATCTCTCGCCGTTGGGCAAATTCGCTTCCACCGGAGAACCGTGGAATCCCGATCCGTGGATGTGGTTGTTCCAAAATGTTGGCCGCGGAAAACTTCCGATCATCAATTACTCCGGCGGTACGGAAATCTCCGGCGGCATCGTGATGGGCAACGTGCTCACACCGATGAAACCGTGCGCGTTTTCGGGTCCACTGCCAGGCATGGCGGCAGACGTTGTCGATGAAAACGGTGAATCGGTGCGCGGAAAAGTTGGCGAACTGGTCATTCGCGAACCGTGGATCGGGATGACGCGCGGATTCTGGCGCGACCCGCAACGATACATCGACAGTTACTGGTCCCGTTGGCCGGACACCTGGGTACACGGCGACTGGGCTGCAATCGATGATGACGGGCTTTGGTACATTCTCGGCCGCAGTGACGACACAATTAAAATTGCTGGCAAACGTCTTGGCCCCGCCGAAGTGGAATCGATTCTCGTTGCGCATCCACAGGTAAGCGAGGCCGCCGCGGTCGGTGTTCCCGATCCGATTAAAGGTGAGGCGCTTGTTTGTTTTTGCGTTTTAAGAAAGGACGCGAATGGAGATGTGACTCTTGCGGCTGAATTAAAACAGAACGTGGCGCGTGATCTCGGGAAAGCACTCGCGCCGCGCGACGTGTTTTTTGTGGCAGACATTCCGAAAACGCGAAACGCGAAAGTCATGCGACGCGTCATGCGCGCGGCTTACATCGGCGAAAAACTGGGCGACACGTCGGCGCTGGAAAATCCGGCCAGCCTCGAAGAAATTAAGCACCTTGCCTCGGAGGTTAGGCTTCCAGCCTGATCCGGCCGGGTAGCCTTCCAGGCTGTCGAATCGAAACGCCAAGCTGGAAGCTTCGCTGCCGAGTTAGCCAAAGATGACTAACATCCGATTACACCATTGGCCGGAATCTACCGACTACTTCCTGCAAACAGCCAGTGATTTGGCCTAACGAGCAGACCTCCACCGCCTCGAGCAGCGCCGCGAAGCAATTTTCGCCGCGCTCCACAATCGCGGCGAGTTTATCGAGCGCGCGCGTCGCCTTCTCCGCATTTTTCTTTTTGAACTTCGCAAGCCGGTCAACCTGCAACTGCTGTTTCTTCCGCGGCGTGCGAGCTAGTTTTATTTCCGGCGCGACATCTTCGCCGTTGCGATATTTATTCAATCCGATAATCGGCCGGGTCCCGTCGTAAATTTGTTGTTCGTAACGATGCGCGGCATTCTGTATTTGGCTGCGCTGAAAACGGTCTTCCACCGCCGCCAGAACGCCACCAAGCCGTTCGATCTCGCGGAACTCGTCGAGAATCGCCGCCTCGACCGCGCACTCAACCGCTTTCATACCCGGCGAACCGCTCAACATGTTCATCGTGTGTTTGAAAATGCCTGATTCCTCGAGCAGGATCGCCTGCCCGTGCGCCGCGAGCCGAATCCACTCTTCGCTCGGCGTCGTGAATGGTTCATCCGCGCTGTTTGAATGACACGAATTCGTGGCATTCATGTACGCGAGCATCAGCTCTGCGGCGGTACGGGTGAGATTGTTTTTGAATTCCGCCGCGATCAGCGACCGGCCGCTGGTCTGCGTATGCAATTTGAATAATTGACCGCGCGGGCCTGCGCCATATGCATCGCGCATTCCAATCGCCCAGATTCTGCGCGAGACGCGTGCAAGCGCGATGTATTCTGCGTCGAGTCCGCAATCGAGAAAGAACGAGAGGCGTGGCCCAAACTGATCGACTGGAATGCCCCGCGCAGCGAACATTTCCGCGTACGCGAATCCGTTCGAGAGAGTATAAGCCGCCTGTTGCACCGGCGTTGAGCCAGCTTCGCCAATGTGATAACCACTGATCGAGATCGGATACCAGCGCGGCATTTCGCGGGTCGTGAATTCCACCATGTCCGTGAGAAAACGCAGCGACGCTTCGATGGGAAAAATCGTCTCGTTCTGTGCCTGAACTTCCTTGAAAATGTCGGCCTGAATGGTACCGCGCAGTTTCGGAACAACTTTGGAACCGAAGTGCCGTTTCGCCGCGGCGATGTACATCGCCATGATGATAGGTGCCGGACCGCTGATGGTCATCGATGCCGAGAAATTCGGCGAGCCGAGGTCGAAACCATCGTAGAGCCGCACCATGTCTTCGATTGTGTCAATCGCCACACCGCCTTCGCCGATTTTTCCAAAGACACCGTCCGCGTCGCTGTCGATCCCGTAAAGTGTTGGGCCGTCGAATGCGGTGCTGAGCCGATGGGTACGCTGATGTTGCGTCAGATAATGGAACCGTTCGTTTGTGTCTTCAGCCAGCATTAATCCGGAAAATAAACGCGTCGGTTCCTCTGGCGGTCGCGCACCGTTACCGTCGGCTTTCTGTTTCGCTCCGTCTGCCAAAGTTTTCTTTCCGTAATTTCCGGTTTCAATTTTGCGTACCGGCTCCAAATACATCTCCGGCAAAGCGAGACGCGGTAATGGCAATCCGGTCGGCGTGTGTGTCACCGGCGTTTTTGCCTTGGTGTCGTTCCAACGGTTAATCAGTTCGCGCCCAAATTTTTCATCCGAGCGCGCACGTTTCACCTGAGCGAGAACGAACTGGTTGTACTTCTCGACTGCCTCAACGACTTGTCCAAGTTTGCTCATGATTTGTTCCTCGCCTTTCCGCGCCGTGATCGCTCGTCGCGACAGATTAACTCGAACAGTCGGTCCACGCCAGAATCACGATGCCGTTTCGCGACCGTGTCAATGAGTCGTTGATCGCGGCGATTTTGCTCGAGGCGCTGCTCGATCTCCGAGTGGGCGGTACGCGCGCGCTGGAGATCGCTTTTGTTCACTACAACGATGTCGGCCAGATCGAGCATGACTATCTTCTGTAACTGCAACCGGCTCCCATAATCCGGGTTCATCACCAGCACCGTTAGATCGACAATCCCATTTTTCTGAAACGGCAGCGCTTCCTGTCCGGTACCGACTGTTTCGATGATAACGTAATCGAAGTTGGATTGCGCCAGGAGGGCGAGACAATCATGGGTTGCGGGTGAAAGTCCACCGGCTTGTCCGCGCGTTGCCATGCTGCGCATAAACACTCGATCGTTCTGCGAATTGATCATGGTCGCGCGATCGCCAAGCAGCGCGCCTTCGCCGACGACACTCGGGTCGTGCGATAAAATCGCGATCCTTCTTCTTGGATTCTGCTTTAAAAAGCGCAGCACCAGTTCATCAATCAGCGTTGTCTTCCCCGCGCCGCCGGGTCCCGTGAACCCGATGACCTTTGCATTGCCGATTGCCGATTGCCGATTGCCGATCGTCTTCTTGGACGTTGAGCGTTGAGCGTTGAAAGTTAGGCGTTTGCCTTTCGCGAGGCCGTCTTCGATCTCCGTAAGTTTCCAGGCAAGCTCGATGTCCCAGGACTTTGTGCGCGATTGTGTCTTGCGAGGCATACCGTAGTTTTTGCGCACATAATCGGTCATTTCCGCAAGCGAAGTGCCCGCGAAAAAAATTTGATCTACGCCTTTGCGTCGCATCGTCGCCGCATCATCATGCGTAATCGTCCCGCCTCCGCCGCCGAAAACTTTGATGTCGCTTGCACCACGTTTGCGCAAAAGATCGACAACTTCCGCGAAGAACTCGATGTGCCCACCGTTATAACTCGAAATACCAATCGCGCGGACGTCCTCCTGGATCGCGGCGCGCACAATGTCACCAACCGAGCGATGATAGCCGAGATAAATCACCTCAATCCCGTGCCGGATAAATTCGAGATTGATCGTATTGATCGCGCTGTCGTGGCCGTCACAAATCGGGACAGCCGTAAGAATCCGTATCGGTAAAGTCATGCCTTCTGACAAAATGGACAAAATAAATCAGGAAGCCAAGAAAACAGGGACGGTTTTAATTCGAGTGATCCTCTGAAAACGCACCCGCTTCAACTAGTCACTTGTCTCTCATCAATCGGCACTCCATCTTCGCCGCATGCCCGATCCTCTCGATTTCACCGGTAAAATCGTTCTCGTGACCGGCAGCTCGCGCGGGATTGGCGGGGAGTTAATTGGGGCGTTTGGAAAGCAGGGCGCGACATGTGTCGTGAATTACCTCGCCGATCCTGAGGGGCAAAACAAATCTGACGCGGAGAGCGTCGCCAGGAAATTGAAGGAGCCGCTCATAATCGAATGCGACGTGACTCAGCCAGACCAGGTCGAATCAATGATGAAACAAATACAAGATCGACACGGTGGGCTCGACATTCTCGTGAATAACTCCGGGATCATTAGCGATCGCACGATCAAAAAGATGTCGATGGAAGAATTCGAGAGCGTGCTGCGCGTAAATCTCACCGGCACATTCACGGTCACGCAAAAAGCGGCTCCAATCCTGCGCAGCGGCGGCCGAATTGTGAACATGTCGTCCGTCAGTGGGCAGATGGGGCTTTTCGGCCAGGCAAATTATTCGTCGAGCAAAGCGGCAATCATTGCCCTCACAAGAGTTTCCGCACGCGAGTTTGCGCGTCAGAACATCACTGTGAACGCGATTGCCCCGGGCTTCATCGATGTAGGGATGAGTAAAG
>QHOJ01000314.1 GCA_003218735.1 Verrucomicrobiota bacterium | reverse complement strand
CAAAGAACTCAGAATGGCGGTGGCACGGTCATGAAGAAGATCACGATCATGACGAGTCCGATCACGAGTTTGGCGATCATCCCGCCGAGATTTCCCATCAAACTCCCCCAACCTGCCCGGCCAGCGTCGACCATTTTCTTGCCGGCAAGAAATTCGACGGCAATTGCGCCAATCACCGGCCCGACAAGCAATCCGGCGATTCCGAAAAAGACGCCGATCAGTGCACCGAGAACAGCGCCGATCATTCCCCATTTCGTCGCTCCGGCCGAAGTAGCCGCTCAGAAAATCGAGCGCGTACGTCGCGAGCGTCAGCAGACTGAGAACGGCGATGCTCCGCCAACCGATACTTTTCTCCGGGCCAAGCATGATCCGGTGAATGATCGCGCCTGCGAGAATGAAGGTTGTTCCTGGAAATACCGGCAGCACCGTGCCGATAAGACCGACGGCGAACAACACAACCGTGAATAACCACCAGAAGAGTTCCATTTAGACACTTGAATCGTGATCCGTGAATCGTGGATCGGAAAGCAAATCGCGATATGACGATTCACGATTTAACGGTTCAACGAATCACGTTCTCCCTTTGACCGGCCACATGTCGATCTTATACTGGAATTTCCCTGATTAACTCAACCGGAGGATTTCATTATGCCACTCGCCGTTGGAACCAAAGCGCCAGATTTCACATTATCGATCAAGACCGCCGATGGGCCGAAGCAGATCAAACTGAGCGATAATTTCGAAAAGAAGAACACGCTGCTCCTCTTTTTTCCCATGGCTTTCACCGGCACATGCACAACGGAAATGTGTGACGTCAGCAGCGGGCTATCTGCATACAGCAATCTCAATGCCGCCGTTTACGGAATCAGCGGAGACAACCCGTTCGCCCAGGAAGCATGGGCGCACAAAGTCGCGAAAGCTTACGACGTGATGTACGACTCCTTCCTGCCTCAATTGAATCTTGGAATGGCAGGCGTGGCGAAACGTGCCGCGTTCGTCATCGACAAGAACGGCGTAATTCAATACGCCGAAAGCAACGATGACGCGAGACAGCTTCCGAACTTTGACAGGATCAAAGCCAAGCTAGCCGAATTAAAGTGACTCTTGTCATGTCGAGCGAAGTCGAGACATCTCTTATCGTTCTCCGGAAAATGGTGAGAGATTCCTCGACTCCGCTCGGAATGAGAGAGGTTGTATGAAGGACGAATTTGACACGCTGAGAAAATTCGACGCCGGCAACGGCCGCGAAGGATTTTTTTATTCACTGCCGGCACTGGAGGAGCGGGGCGTCGGAAGAATTTCGCGGTTGCCAGTGAGCATTCGAATCGTGCTCGAGTCGGTGCTGCGAAACTGCGACGGGAAAAAAGTCCGGCACAAAGATGTGGAAACGCTGGCGAACTGGAACGCAAAATCGCCGGCGAATGCAGAGATTCCGTTCGTCGTGGCGCGGATCGTTTTGCAGGATTTCACCGGTGTGCCGCTGGTGGTCGATCTCGCCGCGATGCGCAGCGCGGTCAAGCGGTTGGGCAGCGACCCGAAAATCATCGAACCGCTCGTGCCGGTCGATCTTGTGGTCGATCACTCGGTGCAAGTAGATTTCTTCGGTTCCGCGCAGGCGCTGCAACTCAATCTGGAGATGGAGTTCAAGCGCAACCGCGAGCGTTATCAGTTTCTAAAATGGGGACAGCAAGCGTTCAAAACTTTCCAATTAATTCCGCCCGGCATCGGCATCGTCCACCAGGTGAATCTTGAATACCTCGCGAAAGGCGTTCTCTCCTCTCAACTCTCGACTCCCAACTCTCAACTCTTCTTCCCCGATACGCTGGTCGGCACCGATTCGCACACGACCATGATCAATGGACTTGGCGTGGTCGGCTGGGGCGTTGGCGGCATCGAAGCGGAAGCCGGCATGCTCGGGCAGCCGGTTTATTTTTTGACGCCCGAAGTCGTCGGCGTCCACATGAGCGGGCAATTGCGCGAAGGCGTCACCGCAACCGATCTGGTGCTGTACATCACCCAATTGCTGCGCGCGCAAAAAGTCGTCGGAAAATTTGTCGAATTTTATGGCGACGGCGCAGCATCGCTGCCGGTACCGGATCGCGCGACAATTGGAAACATGTCGCCGGAGTACGGCGCGACGATGGGCTATTTTCCGGTCGATCAAGAGTCAGTGAATTATTTGCGGGCCACCGGACGGAGCGACGAGCAATGTCGCGCGTTCGAAAATTATTTTCGCGCGCAAAAAATGTTTGGGATGCCGCGCAAAGGCGAAATCGACTACAGCGTGGATCTCGATGTTGATCTGGCAGATGTGCAGCCGAGCGTCGCCGGACCGAAGAGGCCGCAAGATCGGATCAACCTGCCGGAGCTCGGGAAAACATTTCGCGAGTTGCTTGGAAAACCGGTCGCGGATGGCGGCTACGGAAAAAAGAATATCGATCTTCGCGAAAAACATCTC
>QHOJ01000206.1 GCA_003218735.1 Verrucomicrobiota bacterium | reverse complement strand
TTCTGCAGGCTCGGTGGTGCGCGCCGGTGCGGGCGAAGGATCGACGTCGGCAAGCAACGAAACATTGTCGGCACGCGGTGTTCCCACTTTTACTCTCGATAAAGCAATCTTGACCGCGCTGCAACGCAATCCTGATATTCTCCGCGCGGAACAGGAGATCAAACGGACGAAAGGCGTGATCATTCAGATTCGGGCCCAGGCGTTGCCGCATATCACCCCCAGCGGGACTTTTGAATGGACTGATCCGAACCTGATAGGCGCCCGGATATTGGGAGGAGGAACGAGCGGAAACAGTACAACGCTTGGAACCGCGACCACAGCCGGGGCCGCATCTATTGTTAACTCACCCGCCTCGCAGGTCGGGGATCCCCAGGCAATGGCCAGTCCAACGCCGAATCCAACTGTCACGAATACTCAACTGAGCGATGTATCCTACAGCATCAGCGTCCTTGGAACGCAGCTGGTTTTTAATGGAACAACCTGGCCGTCGATTCGTGGAACCTTCTTTCAGCGAGACAGCGCCTACTTCGCGTTCCGCAATACGCTTGACCAGGTCATCTCGATAGTGAAAACACAATTCTATCAGATTGTAGTTAATAAGGCGCTGATTGGTGTACAGGAACAGTCGGTCCATCTCTTGGAGAGCCAGCTGAAGGACCAGCAAAATCGGTTCGAGGCCGGAACGGTCCCGCGGTTCAACGTGCTGCAAGCAGAAGTCGCACTCTACAATCAAATTCCGAATCTGATCACCGCGCAAAACAATTATCGAATCTCGAAGTTGGCGCTGGCCAAGACCATCGGCCTCGATTTTAACCCCTTGCGCGGAGAGAATCCGCCGCTCGAGGTTGTTGGTGAAATGCCATACATCCCGCGCAACATCGCGCTGGTCGATGCGATCGAGCTTGGAAAACAGCGGCGCCCGTTTCTCAAACAGGCGCGGGCAAATGTTTTGAACCAGATCGAGCAAGTGCATGTAGCGCTGGGGCAGTTTCTTCCAACCATCAACACAACCGGGGGCGGCGAATGGGTCAGCTCGCCAACCAATTCGAGCTGGCATGATATTTCGAAAGGTTGGCTCGCGCAGGTCCAGGGCAGCGTGCCGATTTGGGACAGCGGCGCGATATATGGTCAGGTCAAACAACAGCGCGCTCTCCTTTCAGAGACCAAAATCACTTACGATGACGACGTTCGGCAGGTTGAACTGGAAGTACAACAAGCCTACTCAAATTTGCAGCAGGACCGCGAATTGATTCAGAGCCAGGAGAAAAACGTGGAGCAAGCCGAGGAAGCGCTGCGCCTGGCCAAGGCGCGGCTGGACGCCGGCGCGGGAACGCAGTTGGATGTGCTCAACGCTCAGGTCCAGCTGCTCACTGCACAATCGACGCGGTTGCAGGCGCTCTTCGGCTACAACTCCGCGCTTGCGGAGTTCGACCGCGTGACCGGTGCGCAGAGTACCTACACCGAATCGTTCGCCAACCTGACGCCACGCGCGACGCGAACGAAAACGTACTATACGGGCAGTGATGTTGATGCGACCGGAAAGCCAAAGTCCAGCTTATCGCGGTAGAGCGGTTGCCGTCTCGAGCGAAAGCCTGCCTTGAACGAAGGCGAATGAGTCGACGTATCTGCTGCGGGTAATCGATTTAGTGCAATCTCTGCCTGTTGAATATTTCGCTGCCTTGGCAGAGCTGCCGAATTGTCGTCATGTTTTTACGCAGCGAATCGCTGGGATCGACGTCTCGCACGATAAAGCCGAAGTGTTAAAGCGGCTCGATGCGGCGCATTGCGAAATCCGCGACGCAATCTGCGTCGGCGACTGGCCGCTGCTCACGGCCCAACAAATTCACGGCAACAGAATCGCAATTGCGGACGCACCGGTGGAAAGGAACAAAGAATTCTCCGGTCGCGATGGCATCATCACAGATCAACCGCGCGTCGCGCTCGGCGTTTACGTCGCCGATTGTTGCGCGGTTTACATTGTGGATCCGAAAACGCCGGTGATTGGACTGGTGCATTCCGGGCGCAAAGGCACTGAGCTCGGCGTCGTGCCCAACGCAATTACGCAAATGATTGAGCGCTTCGGTTCAAACCCTGCTGAACTGATCGTTCAACTCAGCCCCTGCATTCGCCCGCCGCACTACGAGATCGATTTTGCCGCGACGATTATCGAACAATGTCGCGCGCAGGGCGTAAAGAGAATCTACGATAGCGGCACCTGCACAGCTTGCGATCTCGAGCATTATTACTCCTATCGCGCCGAAAAAGGACGCACCGGCCGCATGCTCGCGCTACTCGGCTTTAAATAGATTCGATATGCCGCTTGTCTCCCTGAATGGATTCGAGATGTATTACGAAGTGCGCGGGGAAGGTGAGCCGCTCCTGCTTCTGCACGGAGGCATGGGTATCGGCAGCGATTGGCGCCACATCTTTACCGCTGATCCCGACGGCTATCGCGTTATAGTGCCCGATCTGCGCGGGCACGGGCAATCCACGAATCCCGCCCGGCGCTTCACATTCCGCCAATGTGGGAGGGATCTCCTGGCGTTGCTCGACCATCTTCGAATCGCGCGGACCAAGGCCATCGGCATGAGCATGGGCGCAAAAACTCTGCTTCACGTCGCCACAATGCAGCCCGATCGAATCGCAGCCATGGTTCTCGTAAGTGCAACGCCGTATTTTCCGCAGCCGCTCCGCGATGCGGCGGCGCAATTCACCAGAGAAGCCTTTGAGCGCCTGCCCGATGCCGAACGCAACATACTGCGGAGTCGCCATGTCCATGGTGACGAGCAGATCCTGCAGCTTTATGATATGACACGATCGTTTGCCACAAGTTACGACGACATGGCGTTCACGCCGGCGCTGCTCGGCACGATCACAGCGCGAACGCTGATCGTGCACGGTGACCGCGACCCTTTTTATCCGGTCGAGATGGCGATTGAGCTATTTCGCGGGATTCCGCAGTCGGCGCTCTGGATTGTACCGAATGGCGCCCATGGACCTGTGTTCGGTTCGATGGCGCCGGCGTTTACCGCCGCCGCGCTGGCGCATCTCGCCGGCGCGCCGTCGACTTCTCGCTAGATCGAGTTCTCGTCCGCGCCGCCGCGTTTGAGCGGGCAAATTCCGCGCTTTTTCGCTGCTGCAACAAACGCGAAAAATTCCCGTGCCGCCTCTCCAAATTTCATTACAGCGGCTTTCTCCATTACCTGCGAGATGTTCAGTCCGCTCGTGTAAAGCAGTTTGAATGCGTTTTTGATTTGATCGCGATCCTGCACGCTAAAACCGGCCCGCTTCAAACCGATGACGTTGACTCCAAAAACCGAATTGCGCTCGGCGGCGATAACGAACGGCGGCAGATCTTTGCCAAAGGCGGCACTGCCTTGCACCATCACCAGGCGTCCGACGTGCATATGCTGATGAAATGTCGATCCACCGCCGAGGAATGCCCCATCGTCCACGCGGACGTGACCGGCCAACAAACAATTGTTGGCGATGATGACGTTGGTCCCGATCTCGCAATTGTGGCCGATGTGAGCCCCCGCCATCAGGAAATTTTTGTGACCGATTTTGGTGACGCTGCCTTCCGGGCTGCCGCGATGAATCGTGCAGTATTCACGAATCACGTTATTGTTTCCGATCTCGACTTTCGTGTTTCGTTCCAGCGAGAACGAAAGATCCTGCGGCGGCGCGCCAATAATCGCTCCATGTCCGACGAAGTTGTCGGTGCCGATCGCAACATTTCCCTCAATGACGACGTGCGACTGCACGATCGTCTTCTCACCAATCATTGCCTGTGGTCCAATGACCGAAAACGGACCGATCTCTACGTCGGCGCCAATTCGCGCGCCCGGTTCGACAAGAGCCGTGGAATGAATTTTCGCGGAGATCATTTCCGTTTCGGATTCGATATTCGGATTTCGAATTTTCTTCCTATAGAACGCCTGCTTCCTTGAAACTAAAATAGCCAGGGTTCCCCTCGGCGGGGGCGCCAATGATGATGTGATCGAGCAACTTAATTTGCAGAAGCTCTGCGGCTTCGGCCAAACGTCTTGTCAGACTGTGGTCTGCCTGGCTTGGCGAGGCATCGCCGGAAGGATGATTGTGCACCACAATAACCGCATACGCGAAAGCGATCACTGCCGGCCGAAAAACATCGCGCGGGTGGGCGATGCTTTCATTCACACTGCCGATCGAGATTTCTTCGAAGCCGACAAAACGGTAGCGCGTATCGAGCAATAGAACGCGCAATGATTCTTTACGCAGCATTCGCATTTCTGCGCCGACCAATTCATGAACCAGTTCAGGTGAATCGAGTTTTTGCTTCGACAATTTTTCTCGCGCCAGCCGTTTGCCCAAACTGAACGCCGCCACCAACTCCACCGCTTTGGTCTCGCCGATGCCGGCAATCTTCCGCAACTCTTTGATCCCGCAACGACTCGCCCCTTCCAGCGATCCGTACTCTTTTAATAGGTCACGCGCGATCTCGACGACGTTTCGACCAACACGGCCGGTTCGCAGAAGAATCGCAATCAACTCCGCGTCAGTGAGCGCGTCCGCACCGCGGGCGAGCAGTTTTTCGCGCGGCCGCTCGTCCGGCGGCATCTCGTGAATCTTTAGCTGCGACATATCAGATTCTGGAGGGCGGAGCTCCCGCGACGCCGAACCGAGGTCTCGCAGGAGCTCGACCCTCCAAAGGCAATTTTATACGCGAAGTTGATCGAACATTTCGCGCAACGCATCGCCAAGCGCGAGGAGTGCATCCGCGTATGAATTTAGCGCGATTCCATCCAGCGTGGCTTGCGCTTCGCGAATTAAGTCGCTGCCGGCGGCGATTGACTCGTTCAGCGCACCGTTAGCTGCGCCGTTCCGCAACAGCTCGGTCATCTCTTCGATTCGTTCTTCCAACACGAGCTGGCAACAACGTTCCCGTTCAAAGTCCGAGGCCGAACGCAGGAAAATCAAAACCGGCAGAGTAAACTTGCCTTTGCGCAGGTCGGTCCCAAGCGTTTTGCCAGTGACGCTCTCGTTCCCGGCGAGATCGAGGCAATCATCGTAAATCTGATAAGCCGTCCCGACTTGAACTCCAAAATTCCTGAATGTTTGGATCACGTTCGTATCAGCCTCACTGATGAGCGCGGCCAATTCCGCCGCTGCGGCAAAAAGGGATCCGGTTTTCTTCTC
>QHOJ01000150.1 GCA_003218735.1 Verrucomicrobiota bacterium | reverse complement strand
AGCAAAACGTTCCCACCGTATCCCGAGCCGACGGAGATAATCGCGTTGTCCTCCGGAAAATGGCAGATGAACCGGCGGTGTGGATCGACATCTAATAATGAATGCACACCACGGTTCCATTCCGCTGCCGGGTCCTTGCCGAGCCGTTCGATTGCAACTGTGCCCATGCGCGTCATGATTCGCATGCTCAGCACGACGTAAATGGAATCGGTGATTTCAAATCCGACTTTGGCAAGTGGCGAATCGGGCGGGCCCATGATGTAGGGAATAACGAACATCGTCCGGCCGCGCATCGCACCTTTCAGCAACCCGTGCAGCCTCTTGTACGTCTCAGCCGGCTCGGACCAATTGTTCGTCGGTCCGGCTTCTTCCTTTGTCGGCGTGCAGATGAAAGTGAACCGCTCTACGCGGGCAACGTCGTTCGGGTTCGAGCGATGCAAATAAGAATGCGGAACGTTTTTCTCGTTCAGCTTGAGCACGACTTTCTGCCGCATCGCTTGTTCGAGCAAAAAAGTGTTTTCACGCTCGGAACCGTCGCACCAAAAGATATTTTCTGGTTGGGTAAGCTTGGCGAGGTCCTGCACCCAATCGAGCACCGCTTGGTTCGCCGGCTTGGCGTCACCGATTCCGTTGGGCGGTGAAATGGCGGGAGCGATATCTTTCATTTGCGATAGATGTCAATCGTGGCGCGCGCAACTGGCGAAGAGAGATAATTTGGCCTTGTCGCGCGCTTCTCCAAGAAATTTTTCGCATGCGCCCGCGAACTTGGCTTGCGTGTTCAGAACGCTGGCTGTTTATTTGATTCATGTTCGGAGTTACCACCTCCGATGATTATCGCCCAGTCGCGTGGATGGGACGTTATCCCGTCGATGTGACGACGATGCTCGTAGGCCTGCACATCGCGCTCGCGGTGATTGGCTGTGTTTTGTTCGCCGCGGGGACAAGCGTTTTATCTTATCTGCAATTCGACAGCACTGCAGTTTTTTACCAGGGACAGGTGTGGCGCATCGTTACATATGCGTTTGTCCATTCGCCTGCCGGGCTGCTCTGGTTTGCCGTCGAGATGTATATGCTTTTCGTTTTTGGTCGCGAAGTAGAACGTTTCCTCGGCCAGCGTGCTTACGTGGTTCTCTATTTAATCCTACTCATAGCGCCTTCACTGCTGCTGACCACCTGGGGTCTTTGGCAGCCAACCGCGCTGGCCGGTTCGCCCGCGTTGCATTTCGGAATTTTTGTCGCCTTCGCCACGATTTATCCGCGCGTGGAGTTATTCCTTCGCATCATGGCGAAGTGGTTCGCTCTTATTCTTGCCGCTGTTTACACGTTGCAGTTGATTGCCTATCACGCATGGTCCGAGCTCGCCGTGGTTTGGACGAGCATCGGCGCCGCGTTCCTGTTTGTTGAATTGCGAGGCGCAGGGCCAGAACTGGCTTGGTGGAGCAACGTGAAAGCGCGGATCGGCCCCAAACCTAAAATTCGCGTTCTGCAGAGGACGCACGCGCACCGTGCCGTCGAGCCGGATGATGTCTATGCTTCGATTGATCCGATTCTCGACAAAATCTCCAAATCCGGCATTGGAAGTTTGACCGCGAACGAACGCCGGCAACTAAATCGCGAACGCGAGCGTCTCCTGAAAAAATCGGAATAACCGGACAGAGCAGTTTTCGGCTATTTTTGCGCGAGGCGCGATTCTATTGTTTCGCAGAGAACGTGGAGGAGAAGTTGGTGCGCTTCCTGAATTCGGGCGGTTGAATCGCTCCGGACCAAAAGATCGACATCGGCAAGGCCAATAGTGGATCCACCGTCGCGTCCGAGAAATGCAATCATTTTGAGCTTACGCGATTTCGCTTCTTCCAGCGCGCGCCGGACATTTTTCGATTTACCTGAAGTCGTGAGAACGATGAGCACATCGCCTTCGAACCCGAAGGCCGCGACCTGGCGCGCAAAGATTTCGTCAAAGCCGTAATCATTTCCCGCAGCGGTGAGCAGTCCGCCGTCGCAGGTCAGACAAATCGCCGGATAAGCGCGACGATCTCCAGCGAACCGCACAACCAACTCAGTCGCGAAATGGGCCGCGTCCGAGGCGCTGCCGCCATTACCGCAAATGAGCAATTTGTTTCCCGCGCGCAAACATTGCTCGATCAGATCGGAAGCCTTCGCGACTTGCGCTTCGATTTGTTTTAACAATTGCAGAGTCTCGATTGAACCGCTAATCGCCTGATCGAGAATGGATGGAAAACCAGGCATGAAACGAATGTTGACGGTAAAAGGTGGTGCGCGATAGAGGGTTCGAACCTCTGACCCCTACCGTGTCAAGGTAGTGCTCTACCACTGAGCTAACCGCGCCCCGAATAAGTGATAAGTGAAGAGTGATAAGTGAAGAGTCAAGAAAGACGTTAGACGGCAAAGCCTCATATTTCTAACATCGCCCACTGAGCGGTTGATCCACTATTGCAACACTTCGCCACTGGACAACACGGAGGCACAGGACGACTGTTCGCGTCTCGTGAGTGCCCTGTTTTTTAAGCGTTTCCTGCAGCGACCCTTTCAGATCGCTTCGATCGTGCCCAGCTCAAAAGCGCTGGTTGAACGCGTGGCCAGCAAAATGGATTTCAGCCAGCCGCGCGTGATCGCCGAGTATGGCCCAGGCGAGGGCGTGCATTCACGCGAGATTGCTAGGCGCATGAGCCCGGATTCGCATTTGCTCTTGTTTGAGCTGGACCAAGCTTTCGCTCGCGATCTGGAACGACAATTTGCCCGGGATCGGCGGGTGCATGTGACCCATGGAGACGCGGCGCGTTTGCCGCACGAATTGAAACGGCGAGGCATCGCCGCATGCGATTACATTCTTTCGGGCATTCCGTTCAGTATTCTTAAAATCGACAAGAAACGCGCGCTTCTCCAAAAAACGCACGACGCATTGGCGCCGGGCGGCAGTTTCATCATTTATCAAGTGACCAACGAACTGAAGCAGCACGCCAAGCTTTTCGAGTACGCCGAATCAGAATACTTCCTGCAAAACATACCGCCGATGTTCATCACCGTTTTTCGCAAGGCGGAATCAGCGGAATCGCTGAATGGCTGGGAGTACCGCACCGCGCGGCGGACGCCCATTGGCGTTAGCGCAGATCGCTCGGCATGACCGACAGGCCGACGCGCATGGAAAAAGATTCGATGGGCGAGATGTCCCTCCCGGCATCCGCGTTGCATGGCGCTTCTACGCACCGCGCGGTCCTCAACTTTCCGGTGAGCGGTTACCGATTTTCGCGGCCATTTATTCGCGCCTTGGGGTTGATCAAGTGGGCAGCGGCGCAGGCGAATCACGACCTCGGTTTGCTCGATGCCGAGCGCGCGGCGTTGATCGTGCAGGCAGCCGAGGAAGTCGCCGACGGAAAGCTCGATGACCATTTTCCACTCGATATTTTTCAGACCGGTTCAGGTACGAGCACAAACACCAACGCAAACGAAGTGATCGCGAATCGTTGCGCCCAGCTCGCTGGCAAAGCAGTCGGGTCGCGTGAACTGGTTCATCCGAACGATCACGTCAACATGGGCCAATCGAGCAACGACGTGATTCCCGCTGCGATCCACATCAGCGCAGCGGAACAGCTTAAAAACTGTCTCATCCCAGCTTTGGAGAAATTGAACGGCGCGCTCGAAGGCAAAGCGAACGAATTTTGGAACATCATTAAGATTGGCCGCACGCACTTGATGGATGCGACGCCGGTGCGGCTCGGCCAGGAATTCTCCGGTTACGCGCAACAACTTGCTTACGCCGAAGAACGCGCGCAGAAAGCGATCGAGGCTCTACGGGAGCTTGCGCTCGGTGGAACGGCGGTAGGCACAGGCTTGAATCGTCATGTCAATCTTCCGGGAAAAATGCTGCGGCACCTCGAGCAGCGCACTGGTATCGCTTTTGGCGAGGCAAAAAATCATTTTGAAGCGCAAGGTGGAAAGGACGCGGTTGTCGAAGCGAGCGGTCATCTAAAAACCATCGCCGTTAGTTTATTCAAAATCGCAAACGACATCCGCTGGCTTGGGAGCGGCCCGCGTTGTGGCATCGGCGAGATTCAGCTTCCTGCCACGCAACCGGGCAGCTCGATCATGCCGGGGAAAGTGAACCCGGTGATGTGCGAATCGGTCATGATGGTTTGCGCTCAAGTGATGGGCAACGACGCGTGCATTACCTGGTCGGGAGCAAACGGAAACTTCGAGCTCAACGTCATGATGCCGGTAATGGCGCATAATCTGCTCGAGTCGATCCGGCTGCTCGCCAATGTTGTCGATGTTTTCTGCGACAAATGCGTGACCGGCATTGTCGCAAACGAGGAGCGTTGCCGCGAATTGGTCGAGCTTTCCATGGCCATGGTGACCAGTCTCGCGCCCAAAATCGGTTATGATCGCGCAGCGGAAATTGCAAAAGAGAGCGCGAAAACTGGGCGCACCGTTCGTGAAATTGCCCGGGAGCGAAAAGTTTTGCCGGAAAAAGAATTGGAGCGCGCGCTTGATCCGGTTGCGATGACGAAACCAGGCGGCGAGGTCGCTTAATCGCGTTTACTGTTTCGGGACGCCATGGTTGCCAAACTCGAGGGGCCACAGTTCTCAGGTGGCGCGAATATTGCCATCAAATGCCCGAGCCACACTTATGAGCAAACGGTCGCGTTTTATCGCGACACGCTTGGACTGCCTCTGATCGAAGAAGAGGCGGACGGCTGCATTTTCCAATTCGGTCCGAACCGGCTCTGGATCGACAAGGTACCGAACCTGAGTCATCCGGATATCTGGCTGGAACTGGAGACGAACGACACCGATGCAGCCGCATCAGTTCTGAAGGTAAACGGCATTACGCGGCGGGATGAAATCGAACAGTTGCGGGAAGATTTCGATGGCTTCTTCGTATCAGCGCCCAACGGCGTCATTCACCTCGTCATCGGTCACGAAGAAGCGTAGCGCTTTAACCCCGCCGGCCACAAGGGTCATAAAATCGGAGCTGGTTTAACGGGTCCTGCCGGTTGATTCCCAGCATTCTAACTCAGCGACTCGCTTCGCCTTGCCACGGTCGGGCCGATGTCCGCACCTAAGCCAACGGTCAGCCTTCAGTCGCTTTTTTTAATAGCAAAGCCGATGTAGCCCCAGCGGCCCCATTCATAGTGCGACGTGCGCTGCGCGTCGAGGCGCCCGGTCTTTTTATCGTGCGCGTATGTCTGCGCCACAAACTCGGGAAACGCCGCATTCAAGTTCACATCATGCGACACCAGCAGACCGCCATCGCGGAGCCACGGCCAAAATTCGTGAAATTCCCAGAGCATATGCCGGTAACTGTGCGAGCTGTCGTGGAGAAACATGTCGATTGATGATGGCAAGTGGTCGCCCTCCGGAATCAACACGCCCTGGTCGCAATCTTCGCTCAACTCGATGCTGTACAACTTTGCTGTGGTGAGCCCTTCGTCCATCAGCGCTTTCAAGATAAAGGCCGAGGACATCCCGACAAATCCACCCGACTCGACGACCGCCGCCGGTCGCTCCCAACGCGTTAACGCGTAAAGCGTTGCGCAATCGAGCGCCCCCATTAACCCCTGACTGCCGTAGGCGTCACGTCGCTGGATCATTTCCCTCATGAAATCGCCGGTTTGAATTTCTGCCACGAAACGTCCTACGGCGTCCCAAACACCATAACAAGGCATAGAAAACGGCTCGCACTGATTCGCTTTGTTCGCTCGACGCCACCAGGACCGTGGGAGTACAGGCATTTTGCTGGTCAGCAAGAGCAGTAGTTACGTCGCCACCGGCCCACCCACGTGCTCCAGCCGTAGAATCCCAGGGGTTGCAGACAACCTGCCGCGACCAACTCGTCCACGTCCGCTCGGCTCGCTGCTATCTTTGTGTTTAAGTCGGATCCGTAATAATCGTCGATAATCATCCAACAGCCGTCCGCCAATTTCTCGCCGTAGCACTGGATGTCGCGCCGCTTGGCGGCATCTGCGTCGAGGATCAGCAATCCAATTTCATCCGGGCCAAGCGCCTGCTGGACTGCTGAGATCGTTTCCGGTTTAAAGGAGTGGCGTTTGATGACGGTGACCATTTCTAACACGCCTTGCCTCGCGAGATTTCGCTCCAGGTCACGCGAAATATTACGCGTGCTAAGCCGTTTGTGTTTCAGGCTTCCACCCGGCTCGATCGCAAGAAGCGTTTTCCTCTTCCCGGAATCGCGCACTCCGAGGGCCGCGGCGATCGTAGCTCCGCCGACAAACGCGCCGATCTCGAGGATTTGTCCGGAACAAATTTTCGCAAAATGATAGATCAGGATCAGGACGTCCAGATGCAACATCGAGTATTTGTCGCGGATTTTAAGCAACTGCGCATGAATCGGCTCCTGCCGGTATTGCATCAGAGTATGCATCAGGTTCAGGCACTCGTTGAGCTGGCTATCGCTTCCAGCGAATCCAGGTCCGTGCAATGCAGGCCGGGTGGCCCGCGCTGGACAGTGACGTCCCATCACAATGAGGTCCCGCTCTACACCATCGAGCCGTGCAATCCGCGGCAGCAATCCCCACCGGTCAAAGCCGAGCCGCTCAAATAATTTCAAGCTCGGTGCGTTGTGCGCGAAGATCAGGCCGACAAGAGCGGTGATTCCGAGCGACGGCGCACGCGCAATTGCTTCTTCCAATAATCGCCGCGCGACGCCCTGACGCCGGAATCTATCATCGACATAAACGCTGATCTCGGCTGTGCCGCGATACGCGCAGCGTGGCAGGAATTTCTTGAAATCGAGCCAACCAATCACGCGGCCGTCGGATTCCACTACCCAGAATGGATGTTGGTCAGACGAATGTTCGCGGAACCACGGCAAACGCGCTTCAACCGTGGTCGGCTCAAGCTCGGCCGTCACCATGCGCGTCGGCACAGTGGCGTTGTAGATGTCGATGACGATTGGGAGATCGGATTCGAGCGCGTCGCGGATCGTGAATCCAGCTGCAGCGGCGGTCTGCAACCGCCGATCGTCTGATATTACGGCAGTCATAGACAGCCGCTACAGAGCAGGCGCGGTTTGGAAAAACGCGTTTTCGAAAGTCGGCTGAAACGGTCCGGGCGTCGTTTCGCCCATTCGAAAGCGTGGACTTATTTGCGATTGCATGGCGCAATAAAGTTCCATGCCGAGCTTACCGCACTTTGCGAGCGACGCGCGGACCGCGCCCAAAGCAAGCTCAGGCGTATTGCAATCGCGGCTAAGATGCCCGAGCACGACGCGCTCGATTTTCCCCGAAAGCAATTCCTCGATCACGTTCGCCGCGGCCGTGTTCGACAGATGACCATGACGCGATTGAATCCGCTGTTTCACCGGCCACGGCCGATGCAGATCATTCTGCAAAAGTTTTTCGTCGTGGTTCGTTTCGATCACAAGTGTCTGCACTTCGCGCAAGCGCTCCACAATCATTTTCGTCGCGTAACCGAGATCGGTGATAAAACCGAGACCGCCCGATCCCGCGTAAAAAACAAAACCGAGCGGATCGACCGCGTCATGCGGGACTGGGAACGTTTGTACGGTCACGTCGTAGATGGAGAACTCAGCGCCAGTACGAAAGATTCGCCAGTTACGATGTTGTTGGAATAACCCGTCACAT
>QHOJ01000149.1 GCA_003218735.1 Verrucomicrobiota bacterium | reverse complement strand
ACAGCGCAGCGGTCGCATTATCAACATCAGCTCAGTGATCGGCCTGATCGGCAATGCCGGGCAAACAAACTACGCGGCAAGCAAAGCAGGTCTCCTAGGTCTGACTAAATCGCTGGCGCGCGAGCTGGCGAGCCGTGGCATCACTGTGAATGCGATTGCGCCTGGTTTAATCGCGACGGATCTGACGAATGCGTTATCGGAAGATATTCAAAAGTCGATTCAGCAGCGAATTCCGCTCCAGCGCGTCGGAACCCCGGAGGATGTCGCGTCCGCTGTAGCATTTCTTGCATCCTCCGAAGCAAGCTACATCACCGGCCAGGTGCTTTGCGTGGACGGCGGAATAGTGATGTAGTTTCGGCGCGCCCTAATACCTGGGAGGACGCTAGAAAACATTTGGCGCAACGGCAGCGCGCCGTAAATTCTACGCGCCAACACAACTGTCTGAAAGGATTTTCAATTTATGATGAAGCTTTTGCGCAAGCATCGGCACTGGCTCATGATCGTGATCGCGATCCTGGCAATTCCATTTGTCTTCTATTTTGTGCAGAGACCGGACTATGGCGCAATCCGTTCCGATCAATTCGCGCGCGTTTATGATCGCAACGTTTCGATGATTGAAGCCCAGCAAACGGTGCGGTTGTTCAATCTGGCACAGGCCCTTGGCATGTCTGATTTTGTGCAAAGTCTGACGGTTGGAGCTGGGCAGAACCAGAACCAGGTTTATGCACAATTCGTTTTGAATCTGCTGGTGTTGCGCCATGAGGCGGCCCGCCTCGGGATTCGCCCAGGTGCCCCTGAGATCGCCGATCGCGTCCGGGATTTACCTGCATTTCGTGGCGACGCCGGGTTCGACATCAAAAAATTCAGCGATTTTGTGCAAAATGGCCTTTCGCCAAATGGTCTTGGTGAAGAGCACATTGAACTATTGGTTCGAGACGAGCTTTCATTGAACCAAATCAAGCAACTTCTGGCGGCGGGCGTTTCCATTCCGGCAGCAGAGATCAAGGCAAATTACGACCGGGCTTACGACGTTTTATCTGTGAATCTCATTCGGTTGCGCCCGGCTGATTTTGAGAAAGACATCAAAATCACCGATGAAGATTTGCGGAAGTATTACGACGCGCATAAAGCCGAGCTCAAAACCGAAGAGAAACGCAAGGTCGAGTTTATCAGCCTCGCGTTGAGTGAGGAGCAAAAGAAATTGACCGGGAAAGAGCGGATCGAAGCTCTGCAAAAGCTTTCCGATCGCGCGAATGATTTGACGCAGGCGTTGCTTGAAAGAGGGGCGGATTTCGAGGCCGTAGCAGCCAAATTCCAGTTAACAGTCCAGCAATCAGGTGAATTTACGGCTACGGCGCCCGATCCGAAACTGAATGTTGATCCCCAATTGGGCGGCACCGCTTTCAAGTTGTCCCCGCAAGAGCCGAACAGCGATCCAATTCAGGTGGCGGATGGATTTTATATTTTGCATCTCACTGGGGTTGTCGAGGCGCGTCCACTCAGCATCGAAGAAGCGAAACTGAAAATCGCGGAGGCGATTAAAAATTCTCGAGCCCGCGAGCTGACGTCAACGAAAGGCGCCGAAATAGTGCATCAGCTGCGCGAAGCGAAGAAATCTGGTCAGCCACTTGACGCGGCAATTCAAAAATCGGGCGCCAAGATCGAGAAGGTGCCGTCTTTTTCGCTCCTAGAGGAAACGCCGCCGAGGGGAGAGAACAAGGCAAAAAAGGAGTCGCCCGAGCTGATGGGGATCAAAGATGCGGTGGCGTATATGAATCCGGGCGACATTAGCGATTTTTTTCCATCGGAAGAAGGTGGACTGATCGCGATTTTGGAAAAACGGGAGACTCCAGCCACTGCAAATAACACGGAGAAGAAAGCGGCTTTTGAAAACCGCCTCTTGAACAACAAGCGGCAAATTGTCTTCTACGAATGGCTGCGCGACCGGCAGCGTGCCGCTAACGCGCAATTTGTGAAAGGCTAGCGACCGTAGCGGCCCCGGACGCTGTAGGGCAAATGCCTTGGGACGATTAATGGACCACTCAGTTGATGAAATCTTCGATGACGCAAACGGCGATCTTGCTGTTGGTGAATTGGAAAGTGCGGTCGAAAAATATCGGCGCTGTGTCGATCTTGACCCGCAATTTTTCGATGGCTGGCATGCGCTCGGTATGGCGCTGATGAAGCTCGGCCGTTTTCCCGAAGCAATCGAGGCGGGGAAAAAAGCGGTCGACCTTCGGCCAAACGACCAAATCGGCTGGACGAGTCTGTCCCTCTTTTACAATCGCAATGGCAACATTAAGGAAGCCGAAGCCGCCGGCGGAAAAGCAAAAATTCTTTCCTGGGGCGGAAAGATTTCCAAAGGTGAACAGTGACTAGTGAGTCGTAAATGGTCTCCCGACGCGATTACCAATCACCTATCACTTATAACGATTCACCAAATATTCACGCGCTTGTCGGGCGGGCGGACCATCGGGCTGTTGTCCGGAATGTTAAACGCCTTCGCGAACTCGCTCAGATTCGAGAGCGGCCCATCTACGCGATAGCGTGCAGGTGAATGCGGATCGGTGTTCAACCGCAGTTTCAAATCTTCATCGCGCTGTTTTGATTTCCAAATTGTTGCGAATGACAAGAAAAAGCGTTGTTCAGGTGTAAGCCCGTCAATTTTTTGCTCGCGTGCCTGCGGATTTTTATCGAGCGCCTTTTGCAGCGCGGCGTAGGCGAGTTTGATTCCACCGAGGTCGGCGATGTTCTCACCCTGAGTGAGCTCACCGTTCACATGCAATCCCGGTAGCGGCTCGTACTCATTGTATTGCTGTACGATAGCTTGGGAACGCTTCTTGAACTCAGCCGCGGATTGCGGCGACCACCAGTCGCGTAAATTTCCCACCGCGTCGAACTGCCGGCCCTCATCGTCAAAGCCGTGGGTCATCTCATGTCCGATAACCGCGCCTATGCCGCCGTAATTGACCGCGTCATCCGCGTTCGCATAGAAGAACGGCGGCTGCAAAATCCCGGCCGGGAACACGATTTCATTCATGTTGGGGTTGTAATATGCGTTCACCGTTGGCGGCGACATGCCCCAATCAGTCCGGTCCACTGGTTTGCCGATTTTCTTGACGTCGCGATCCACCTGGAAATGCTCGGCCCGAATCGCGTTGAGAACGTACGGACCTCTGTCGATCTTGAGCAGTGAATAATCGAGCCATTTGTCCGGGTAGCCGATTTTCACCGTGAACGCTGCCAGTTTCTTGAGTGCCTCCTGTTTGGTCGGCTCGTCCATCCACTCCAGCGTCTTGATGCGATCGGCCAGCGCCTCCTTCAAATTATTGACCAGCTCGAGTGCGCGCGCCTTTGCTTCCGGCGGAAAATCATACGCCACATACAATTTGCCGAGCGCTTCACCGATGGCGTCATCGGTCGAAATGACGACCCGTTTCCACCGCGGCTTGATTTGTTTTGTGCCGTGCAAAGTGGCGTCGTTGAAATTGAAATTTTCGTTCACGAAATCCTTCGATAGTTCGGAAGCGGTGGCATTGATCAGGTGCCAGCGGAGATAGGCTTTCCAATTGTCCAGTGGCGTGCTCTTGAACACGTCGTCAGTAGCTTTGAAGAATTCCGGCTGCTGCACATTGATGTCGCCCGGCTCGATCAGGTTGATGTCTTTGAAATAATCACTCCATTTCCAATCCGGTGTCAGCTTTTGCAGATCGGCCTGCGTCATTTTGTTATAATTCTTCTGCGGATCGCGCAGTTGGACGCGTGTCCGGGAGGCTTCGGCGAGCTTCGATTCGAGGGCAAGGATCTTCTTTGCGTGATCGGCGGCCGTCGCGGGCGGCTCACCCAGAAGCGTCAGCATCTTCGTGACATGATCGACATACTGATCGCGCAATTTTTTCGAAGCCTCGTCCGTCTTTGTGTAGTAATCACGGTCTGGTAAGCCCAGACCACCTTGCACCGCCTGGGCGATGTCGCGCGTGCTGTCCTTGGCGTCCTGGCCTGCATCAAAGTCGAAAAGCGCGGGGACACCGATCGCATGCAGGTGTGCAATTTCCTTGAGCAGATCGTTGCGATCTTTGATCGCCTCAATGCTTTTGAACTCCTCCGCTAATGGCTTGGTGCGCATGGCTTCGATCGTTTTCTCATCCATTCCGCTCGCGTAGTAATCGCCCACCTTCTGCGTTTCCGGTGCGAGTTTTGGATCGACATGCGTGTTCGCCGCTTTTTCTGCGATCTCGTGCAACGCGTCGTTGTTCTTCTCGATCAATTCATTGAAGCTTCCCCAGCGTGAATATTCCGGCGGAATCTCCGTGCGTTTGATCCAGCCGCCGTCGGCATACATAAAGAAATCGTCCTGCGGCTTGACCGACGTATCCATGTCCTTCGTATTGATCGGCGGCGGATTTTTCTCGATTTTGGGCGCCGGTTGAGCGTGCAAGCTCAATGCGCAAAAGAACGAAGCGACAACCGGAATTGACTTAAACATCAAAGAAGAAAGGCGAAAGCGCCGCTCTTGTCCAATACGCAACTTCGCGTCGCTGTGGGGCGTTTCTGTGAAACGCCAACCAATGAAATGGGGCCTGATACAGACGCCCTACAATCTCGACCGATTCGCAGGAATCAGCTCAAAAGCGCAAAGAAGATGTCGATCTTTCCGCGAGCTATAATTGCTCGATTTTATAGCCGCGCTTTTGCAGCAACGCTATGACGCTATTCGGACCAGAAAAATGTAGCGCACCAGCGACAATTGCAGTTGGTTTGCCGGTTTTCAGTTCTGCTTCGATTCGTGGGATCCATTTGCTATTTCGCTGGTCAACAAAGCGCGCCGCAATCTGGGGAGCTTCTTTCCGCAAGTGTGCGTCCCCGGCCCAAAGCGCAGCGGTATCTCCTTTTCGCCACGCGCTGCGCATCCGGGTAAATTCGCCCCCATCGCTCTTGGACTGATTGAGGGCATCGCGGAGAAGAAATTCACTATCACGGTCCGGCAATCCGCCGAGAACCGCCACATGCTCATCGACTGATTCAAGACCGTCTATCTCTTGTCCCATCTTCCTGGCGCGGGCTACGAGGTAATCGTCCAATCCATGAGAAGTCCCCATATTGCTGGAACTTCTTGTGTCGACAAGGTGCTGGGCAATCCACCATGGCTTATAACCAAGGCTGCTATCGAAATCTGCAACCCCCGGCCGAGATTTCTTCAGCCGATTATGGTCCGTGTTGACAGGTGAAACATT